>NZ_JBEXSH010000056.1:0-19514 GCF_040613555.1 Streptomyces sp. NPDC006265 | reverse complement strand
GTTCGAGGCGCTGCTGGCGCATGTAGGCGACCAGGGAGCGCGCCCACCCGGCGATGTACCGCAGGGCTGTCGGCCCTGCGGCTGCTGCGCCGTGAGCCGGAGCGGGCGGCACGGGCCCGCGCGGTGGCCGGCGAACTGCACGCACGCCTGACCGCCGCGGGTCTGGAAGCGGTGCGTCCGGACGCAGCGGTGGTCTCGGTGCGGGCGCCCTCCCCCGAGGGCGCCGTGCGCTGGGCGGCGCAGTGCCGCGCGGCGGGCCTGGCCGTGGGGTGCTTCCGGCCCCCTTCCGTGCCGGACGGCATCTCACGGCTCAGGCTGACCGCACGCGCGGACCTGACCGCTCAGCAGATCGAACGCGCTGTACGACTGATCGGCGAGACGCGGCCATGAGTCGGCGTGACACGGCCGTGCGTCGCACGATGACGGCCTGATCGAACGCGGTTACATGCGCTCCACCCCGGCCGCGAACGCCGCCCAGCTCCCCGGAGAGAAGAGCAGCGCGGGTCCGGCCGGGTCCTTGGAGTCGCGCACGGCGAGCAGCTCGGCCCAGGGCGGGGCATCCGGACACGCGGTCTCGACGCAGTTGTTCGCACCGGTGCTGTAGCTGCTGCGCAACCACCGCACACCGTGCAGTTCGATGCTTGAGGGGACGTGACGAGGCAGTGCACGCATGGTGCCTCCTTACGCGCCGCCGGCTGTCCCGGCGATGAAATCCAACGAGTCCTCGGGCGAAAGGGCGTGGATCTGAAGGGCGTTGAAGGCCTCCGTGTAGGCCTGGAGGTCTTCTTTCCGTTCGAGGTAGAGGCTACTCGTCAAGTGGTCGAGAACAACCACATCCAGATCAGAAGTGCTCGAAAATGAGAAGATTACGAAAGGGCCGGTGACGCCGATGTGCGCCCCGGCGGCGAACGGCAATACCTGGAGGCGCACTTGGGGCAGCCGGGCCGCCTCGACCAGCCGTTCCAACTGGCGGGCCATGACCCCGGGGCCGCCCACCTCCCGGCGCAGCACCGCCTCGTCCAGGACGGCACTGAGTTCCAGCGGGGGATCCGCGCGCAGCACGTCCTGTCGGGCCAGCCGCACCTCGACCAGCGTGTCGAGCCGGTCCTCGGGAAGTCCCTCCACCGCGGCCCTCGTCACCGCACGCGCGTACTCGGGCGTCTGGAGCAGGCCCGGGACGACGGTGGTCTCCAGCGTGCGCATGGCGCCGGCCTGCGACTCCAGGCTGATGAAGTCCCGGTAGGTCGGCGGCAGCACCCCCCGGTAGGCGTGCCACCAGTGGTGCCGGCCGCCGCTGTCGTCGGACCCTGCCAACACCATGAGCAGTTCGCGAAGTTGGGAGTCTGCCACACCGTAGGCGTCGAGAAGTAACCGTACATCGGCCGGTTTCACCCCGCTCGTGCCCGTCTCGATCCGGCTGACCTTGGACTGGTGCCAGTCCACCAGCCGGGCCGCCTCACCGCTCGTGAGCCCCGCAGAGGTGCGCAGCGCACGCAGTTCGGCGCCCAGTTTCCGGCGGCGCACCGCGGGACCGTGCTGCATGGGCTCCTCCTTACTCCTTCCGAGCCACCCAAATACGGTCTCGCGTCGCAGAGTTCACCGCTTTGAGCGACAGATATATGCATCTCTTGGTGGATCGCCGCCCTTCAGGGGTGTTCTGGTGGCAGTCTGGCGACGAAGCACCAGTCCGGGACCGTACTCGAACCATCCGCTCCGTGTCGGACTCCGGTCCCGTGGGAAAGGACGACGTCGCCATGGCAGACCATCTGGAAGCATCCGTCACTCTGCCGAGCGATTCCGCCTCGGTCTCCGCAGCGCGTGCCTACGTGGTGGGCACGCTGGCGGAGTGGGGCCTGCCGGCGGACACGGAAGTGTCCGACACCGTCCGGCTCATCATCTCCGAACTCGCCACCAACGCCGTCCAGCACACCTTCGGTCAGTCGCCGACGTTCACCGTGGACGTCGAGCTGGACCGTGACGAGCATCTGCGCGTCGGTGTCACGGACAGCCACCCACGCTTCCCCAGACGCCTGCCGGCCGCCGTCCAGCAGGACAACGGCCGTGGCCTGGTCATCATCCGCTGGCTGACCGCGGAGTGCGGCGGCAGGCTCCGTATCCGCCCCACGCGCGAGGGCGGCAAGACCATCTCGATCGAACTTCCCTGGGTCGTCCCGGTCCAGCCGGTGGCGACCGCGGTGCAGCAGGAGCCGTAGTCACACGCAGCAGGACCCGAAAGGCATGTCCAGTGGGTCCCCCTCGGTCCCCCCCCGGCCCGCGCGACCCACATCCGGGCCGTCCCCACGGCCCTGACGCCCCCTCTTGCCTCCCGCCCCCGTCGGAGACCGCGGCCCTCACCGGCGCCGCGCCGACACCTCCCGGTGCGCTGCCGCCCCTCGAAGCCCTGACGGCTGCCCGACGGTGTGCCGCAGCGGTGCGGGGATCCCGACGTCGCCCCGGGCTGTTTCCTCCTCGGTGGTCTCCCCGGTGCCCCCCGCCTCCTCACGCGGCCCCGCCCGCCGCACCAGCCGCGGGAGCAGCCCCCACAGGCCCACGCAGACCAGGAAGGTCGCGGCGCCCGCGGCGATACCGCCGGTCCGGCCCGTGGTCACGTCGACCACCAGCAGCACCGAACCGCTGAACGCGAACACCAGCACGCTCAGGCCGGTGGTGGCCAGGCGCGAGGAGACCTGCACGATGCGGGGTTTGGCGCCCTGCTGGAAGAGGGAGCGGTGCAGCGCGGCCGGAGCGGTGAAGAGGGCGGCGGCCAGCACCGCCAGCAGCAGCGTGCTGACGTAGGTGACGCGCTGGACCGTGTCGAGGTCCTCGAAGCGCGGGGTGAAGGCCAGCGACAGCAGGAAGGCGAAGAGGATCTGCACGCCCGTCTGGGTGACGCGGAGTTCCTGGAGCAGCTCGACGAAGTTGCGGTCGGCGCGTTGCAGCGGCGTCTCGTTGCGCGCGGTGCAGGGGCGGTGCTCGGCCATGGTGGCACGGGTATCCACATGAGCCCGTTTCACGCTCCGGCGTGCGGCGGCGCGTCAAGGAGGCCGCCGCACGCCGGGCGGATCACTTCACGCGTCCGTACCAGACACTCTTGGTCCAGATCTTCTGCAGTCGCACCACGTCCCCGCTCTTCGGGGAGTGCCAGAGCTTGTTCTTACCCGCGTAGATACCGACGTGGTACACGTTGCTGCCCGAGTGGAAGAACACCAGGTCTCCCGCCTTGCGGTTCCTGGCGGAGATGTGGTGCGTCTTGTTGTACTGCTGGGCAGCCGTGCGCGGGAGCTTCTTGCCGGCCTTCTTGAATGAGTAGAGCGTGAGCCCGGAGCAGTCGAACCGGTGCGGGCCGGTGGCTCCGTACCTGTAGGGCGAACCCTTCTTGGAGGCCGCGATCTGGAGTGCCTTGGTCGCCGGTGTGGCCGCCGCGGCCTCGGATGCGAAGCCCGGCGCCACGATGGAGCCGCCCACCGCGGCGATGGTGAGCGCCGAGGCGGTGCCGGCCCGGGCCATGAGCGACGGGACACGATTGAGCGCAGTCATGCGCAACCCTTCGTCAGCCGCCTGTGAAGGATGACCTGTCGGATTCGGGCTGACAAAGTTGCCCGGCCGCTGACGCGGCTTCACCCCAAGGGCTGCTCGGGTCCGGTCATGGCGTGACCGTCCCGGCGACCCGTCGTGCTCGGGTCCTCCACTCCTGCCGATCCACTCCTGTCGACCGGTCATCCGGGCGGCGGCAGGACTCGGCGTCCGCCCGGATCGCCCCGCCACAGCGGCGGGGGCTTGTCGTCGAAAGGGATCTTGGCTCATGCCTGTCCGGATTTCCCAACGGAACCGGGGATTTGTGTTGTTACTCACCACTCACCCGTTCGTGTGGACACGTGTGCGTTCGAGCCACTGTCCACGGGTTCGCGGAGCTCCGGACCAGCGACGGAATGCCCTATTTCGTCCACTGGCTACGCGCGTTGCGCAACCGGAACGGTCCCAAAATCTGTTTCCCACCTACTCCGAACAGGGGTACGTCTTTTGGTCCGTTTCAACTCAGCCCCGGACGCGTCGCCGGCGGCGCGTGCGTCCGGACCGGCGGTACCGCGTCAACTGACGGACTCCGGGGGCAGGGTAAGCCGGGCGGTGCGCCGCTCACCGTCCAGTACCCGCAGTGCCCGGGCCGGCGTGTCGGCGTGCAGCTCCGTCTCGCCCCGCCGGTGCATCAGGGCCAGCGCGTCACGCAGTGCGGTCGCCTTGCCCACCAGGGCCCGGGCGGTGCGCAGTCCGCGGTAGGTGTCGCCGTCCTGGGCCGGGTTGATGCGGCCGAGCAGGTCGATGACGTCGAGATAACGGTCGATCAGTTCCGCCTCGGCGCGCGTCAGGGCTGGCAGTGGTGGCAGTTCGGGCGGGAGCACCGGTGCCTCATCGGCCGGTCGGCGGTGCCAGGGTGGCCTTGCGGCTGGGGATGATCCCGTCCACCAGGCCGTACTCCACCGCCTCCTGGGCGGTGAGGATCTTGTCCCGCTCGATGTCCGCGCTCACCTGCTCCCGGGTGCGGCCCGTGTGCAGCGCGAGCATCTCCTCCATCCGGCTCCGGATGCGCGTCAACTCGTCGGCCTGGATCGTGCTCGGGTTCATCGCGCAGCTGTCCCTCTTCGGACCCGCCCCGGTCGAGGTCCTCCGGGACGGTCTGCGGGCACTGACGGGCATGCGTGCCGGGGACACCGGTGGATCACAGCTCGGTTAACGTGCCCGAAACGCGGCGCAATTAGCCTGCCGATCCACGCCACCTGGCACTTTGCCCCGTGGCCGCGGCGACCGGGCCCCGCACGGCCCGGAGTGACGACTGTGAGGTGGGACGTGCAACTGACCCCGCACGAGCAAGAACGGCTGCTGATCCACGTAGCGGCCGACGTG
This sequence comes from Streptomyces sp. NPDC006265, assembly GCF_040613555.1. Classification (NCBI taxonomy): domain Bacteria; kingdom Bacillati; phylum Actinomycetota; class Actinomycetes; order Kitasatosporales; family Streptomycetaceae; genus Streptomyces; species Streptomyces sp. NPDC006265. The sequence continues at coordinate 14,615 of NZ_JBEXSH010000056.1, read as the reverse complement.
GCCGAGAAGCGCCGGGCCCGCGGGCTGAAGCTCAACCACCCCGAGGCGGTCGCGCTCATCACCTCGCACATCCTCGAGGGCGCCCGGGACGGCCGTACCGTCGCCGAACTCATGTCCTCCGGGCGCAAGCTCCTGACCAGGGACGATGTCATGGAGGGCATCCCGGAGATGATCCACGACGTCCAGGTCGAAGCCACTTTCCCGGACGGCACCAAGCTCGTCACCGTCCACGACCCGATCGTCTGACGGGGAGCCGCCGTGATTCCCGGAGAGATCCTCTTCGCCGACGGGCCGATTGCCTACAACGAGGGCCGCGAGGTCGTCCGCCTCACCGTCCTCAACGCCGCCGACCGGCCCGTCCAGGTCGGCTCCCACTACCACTTCGCCGAGGCCAACCCCGGCCTGGAGTTCGACCGCGCCGCAGCGCGCGGCAGGCGGCTCAACGTCGCCGCCGGCACGGCCGTGCGCTTCGAGCCCGGGATCCCCGTCGACGTCGAACTCGTGCCGCTGGCCGGGGCCCGTGTGGTGCCCGGTCTGCGCGGGGAGACCGGAGGTGCCCTCGATGCCTGAGATCTCGCGTGCCGCGTACGCCGACCTGTTCGGTCCGACGACCGGCGACCGGATCCGCCTCGCCGACACCGACCTGCTGGTCGAGATCGAGGAGGACCGCTCCGGCGGCCCGGGACTCGCCGGTGACGAGGCGGTCTTCGGCGGCGGCAAGGTCATCCGCGAGTCCATGGGCCAGGCGCGGGCCACGCGGGCGGACGGCACGCCGGACACCGTGATCACCGGTGCGGTGATCATCGACCACTGGGGGATCGTCAAGGCCGACGTCGGCATCCGCGACGGCCGGATCACCGGCATCGGCAAGGCCGGCAACCCCGACACCATGGACGGCGTCCACCCGGACCTGGTCATCGGCCCGGAGACCGAGATCATCGCCGGCAACGGGCGGATCCTCACGGCGGGCGCGATCGACGCGCACGTCCACTTCATCTGCCCGCAGATCGCCGACGAGGCGCTCTCCTCGGGTATCACGACCCTCGTCGGCGGCGGCACGGGCCCCGCGGAGGGGTCCAAGGCCACCACCGTGACCCCCGGCCCCTGGCATCTCGCCCGGATGCTGGAGGCGATGGAGGCCTTTCCGCTCAACATCGGCCTGCTCGGCAAGGGCAACACCGTCTCCCACGAGGCGATGCTGTCCCAGATCCGCGGCGGCGCACTCGGCCTGAAGCTGCACGAGGACTGGGGCTCCACCCCGGCCGTCATCGACGCCTCGCTGACCGTCGCCGAACGGACCGGCATCCAGGTCGCCATCCACACCGACACCCTCAACGAGGCCGGATTCGTGGGCGACACCCTGGCCGCGATCGCCGGACGGGGCATCCACGCGTACCACACCGAGGGCGCCGGCGGCGGGCACGCGCCGGACATCATGACCGTGGTCTCCGAGTCGTACGTGCTGCCCAGCTCCACCAACCCGACCAGGCCGTTCACCGTCAACACCGCCGAGGAACACCTCGACATGCTGATGGTGTGCCACCACCTCAACCCGGCGGTGCCGGAGGACCTGGCCTTCGCCGAGTCCCGGATCCGTCCCTCCACGATCGGGGCGGAGGACGTGCTGCACGACCTGGGCGCGATCTCGATCATCTCCTCCGACTCCCAGGCCATGGGACGCGTCGGCGAGGTCGTCATGCGCACCTGGCAGACCGCGCACGTGATGAAGCGACGGCGGGGCGCGCTGCCCGGGGACGGACGGGCCGACAACCGCCGGGTACGCCGCTATGTCGCCAAGTACACGATCAACCCGGCGCTCGCCCAGGGCCTCGCCGGGGAGGTCGGGTCGGTGGAGAGCGGCAAGCTGGCCGACCTGGTGCTCTGGGAGCCTGCGTTCTTCGGCGTGAAGCCGCAGCTCGTCATCAAGGGCGGGCAGATCGCGTACGCGCAGATGGGCGACGCGAACGCCTCGATCCCCACTCCGCAGCCGATCCTGCCGCGGCCGATGTACGGGGCCATCGGGCGGGCACCGGCCTCCAACTCCGTCAACTTCGTCGCGCCCCTGGCCGTCGAGGCGGGTCTGCCGGAGCGGCTGGGGCTCGGCAAGCGGTTCGCCGCGATCGAGTCGACGCGCGGGGTCACCAAGGCCGACATGCGCGAGAACGACGCCCGGCCCGAGGTCCGGGTCGATCCTGACAGCTTCGCCGTGCACATCGACGGGGAGCTGGTCGAGGCGGTGCCGGCGGCCGAACTGCCCATGGCCCAGCGGTACTTCCTGTTCTGAGGGTGGTCTGATGTCGCGTGCAGCGCTTCTCGTCCTGGCCGACGGGCGGTTTCCCGCCGGAGGACATGCGCACTCCGGCGGTGCCGAGGCGGCGGTCAAGGCCGGGCGGATCAGTGGGGCGGCGAGCCTGCGGGAGTTCTGCCGTGGGCGGTTGCACACGGCGGGGCTGACGGCGGCGGGGCTGTCCGCGGCCGCGGCGCTCGGGATCGATCCGGTCGCGCTGGACCGAGCCGCGGACGCGCGGACGCCGTCCCCCGCGCTGCGGGTCGCCGCGCGGAAGCTGGGACGGCAACTGCTGCGGGCCGCCCGTGCGACCTGGCCGTCCGCCGAACTGGACGCGCTCGGTGAGGAGTTCCCCAAGGGGGCCCACCAGCCCGTGGTGCTGGGCCTGGCGGCCCGGGCGGCGGGGCTGGGGCCGGTGGACGCGGCGTACTGCGCGGCGTACGAGAGCGTGAGCGGGCCGGCGTCGGCGACCGTGCGGTTGCTGAGTCTGGATCCGTTCGACGCGACGCGGGTGCTGGCCCGCCTGGCGCCGGAGGTGGACCGGGTCGCGGACCGGGCGGTGGAGACGGCCCGGACGGCGGTCGACGAGGGGGTCGACGTCCTGCCGGCGGGATCGGCGCCGTTGCTGGAGCTCGGGGCGGAGGTGCATGCGGCATGGCCAGTACGCCTGTTCGCGTCATAAGGGCGCTCGGGTAACCCACTCCGGGGCGCGGGGCCGTGTTCGATATGCGCTCCGCCGCGTGAGCGCGGCCGGCCCTCGCCCATCCGCACCCGACACGAGTACAAGGAGCCGCACATGCACCTCGAACACCACCGTGACACCTCCGCCGCCCTCGGTGCGGACGCCCACCGCCCCGACGGCACCCGCAGAGCGCTCCGCATCGGACTCGGCGGCCCCGTCGGATCCGGGAAGACCGCCACCGTCGCCGCGCTCTGCCGGGCGCTCAGGGACCAGCTGGCACTCGCCGTCGTCACCAACGACATCTACACGCGCGAGGACGCCGAGTTCCTGCTCCGCGAGGCCGTGCTGCCGCCGGAGCGGATCACCGCCGTGGAGACGGGTGCCTGCCCGCACACCGCGATCCGCGACGACATCTCCGCGAACCTGGAGGCGGTGGAGGACCTGGAGGACGCGGTCGGGCCGCTGGATCTGGTGCTCGTGGAGTCCGGCGGGGACAACCTCACCGCGACCTTCTCCAAGGGGCTCGTCGACGCGCAGATCTTCGTGATCGACGTGGCCGGGGGCGACGACATCCCGCGCAAGGGCGGACCGGGTGTGACCACCGCCGACCTGCTCGTCGTCAACAAGACCGACCTCGCCCCGTACGTCGGCTCCGACCTCGACCGGATGGCCGCCGACGCCAAGGCGCAGCGTGCCGAACTGCCGGTCGTCTTCCAGTCGTTGCGGAGCGAGGCCGGAGTGGCGGATGTCGCCGCGTGGGTGCGTGCGCAGCTCGCCGCGTGGACCGCGTGAACGTGCGTACCGGTGCCGGGGTGCGGTCCCTCGCACGGATCGTCGCCCGGGACGACGGGCGCGGCGGGACCTCGCTGCCCGTGCTGGAGAGCGACGGACCCATGGCGCTGCGGCGCACCCGGGCCACCGGCTCCGAGGCCCGGGTGATGCTGGTCGGCGCGATGAGCGGGCCGCTCGGCGGTGACCACTTCACCGTGGAAGGACGGGTGGAGGAGGGGGCGCGGCTGTCCGTCGGGTCGGCCGCCGCCACCATCGCGCTGCCCGGGCAGGTGAAGGGCGAAGCCCGCTACGACGTCCGGTTCGAGGTCGCCGGTCATGGCGAACTGCACTGGATGCCGGAGCAGTTGATCTCCGCCCAGGGCAGTGACCTGTACGTCACCACCCGCGTCGAGCTCGCACCCACCGCCCGGCTCGTGCTGCGCGAGGAACAGGTGCTCGGACGCGCCGGCGAGGAACCCGGGCGTCTCGCGAGCCGTCTGACCGTGCGGATCGCCGGGCAGGCCGTGCTCGACCAGGAACTGACCTGTGGGCCCGGTGCGCCGGGCGGCTGGGACGGGCCCGCCGTCCTGGCGGGGCATCGGGCCGTCGGACAACTGGTCGTCGTACGCCCGGAGTTCGCCGCCGAGCCGGTGGCCGCGACGGTGCTGGGGGAGGGCGCCTCGGTCGTGCCGCTCGCCGGGCCCGCCGCACTGGTGACCGCGGTGGCGCCGGACGCCCTCAGGCTGCGGCGGCTGCTCGACGAGGCGTTGGCGTCGCTCCCGCGGGAGTAGTTGTCCGTAGAGCAGCACGCTCTCTCCGTTTATCGGATTGGCAAAGAAGGGCGTCCGGCCCTGTTGTCAGGGACCTCACAACCGGGAGGATCCCCCGTACTGATCGCAACGAGGTACGGGGAGGTCCCCCTTGAGGGGTTCGAGACCTAAGAAGCGGGTGGCGGCGCTCGGTTCGGCCGGCGCGCTCGTCACGGCCACGCTGCTCGCCGGCGCCGTCGCGGCGCCCACCGCGAACGCGAGCGCGGGCAGCGGCCACGGCCAGGGCCGGGAGGCCCGCGGCGCCGCGATCGCCGCCGCCCGGGCCGCGAAGGCCGGCATCGACTGGCAGGACTGCCCCGCAGACTGGAACCTGGCCAAGCCGATCCAGTGCGGGTACGTCACCGTGCCGCTCGACTACGCCAAGCCCTACGGCAAGCAGATCAAGCTCGCCGTCGACCGCATCGGCAACACGGGCACGAAGGACGAGCGGCAGGGCGCGCTCGTCTACAACCCCGGCGGCCCCGGCGGCTCCGGGCTGCGCTTCCCCGCCCGGGTCACCAGCAAGAACGCCGTCTGGGCCAACGCGGCCAAGGCCTATGACTTCGTGGGCTTCGACCCGCGCGGTGTCGGCAAGTCCGCGCCCATCTCCTGCGTCGACCCGCAGGAGTTCGTCAAGGCACCCAAGGCCGACCCGGTGCCCGACTCCGAGGCAGACAAGCTCGTCCAGCGCAAGCTGGCCCGCGCGTACGCCGAGGGCTGCCAGGAGCGCAGCGGCGCGATGCTGCCGCACATGACCACGCCGAACACCGCGCGCGACCTCGACGTCATCCGCGCCGCCCTCGGCGAGAAGAAGCTCAACTTCCTCGGCGTCTCCTACGGCACTTACCTGGGCGCCGTCTACGGCACGCTCTTCCCCGGCCACGTGCGCCGCATGGTCGTCGACAGCGTCGTCAACCCCTCCAGGGACAAGATCTGGTACCAGGCCAACCTGGACCAGGACGTCGCGTTCGAGGGCCGCTGGAAGGACTGGCAGGACTGGGTCGCCCAGAACGACGCGACCTACCACCTGGGCACCACCCGCGCCGCCGTCCAGGCGAAGTGGCTGGAGCTGCGTGCCACCGCGAAGAAGAACCCGATCGGCGGGGTCGTCGGCCCGGCCGAGCTCATCTCCTTCTTCCAGAGCGCCCCGTACTACGACTCCACCTGGGCGCCGGTCGCGTCGGTCTTCAGCAAGTACGTCGCCGGCGACACCCAGGCGCTCGTCGACGCCGCCGCCCCGGATCTGTCCGACACGGCGGGCAACGCGTCCTCGGAGAACGGCAACGCCGTCTACACCGCCGTCGAGTGCGCCGACGCCAAGTGGCCCACCAGCTGGCGCAAGTGGGACCGGGACAACACCCGGCTCCACACGGACCACCCGTTCATGACCTGGGCCAACGCCTGGCGGATCGTTCACCTACGTCATCAACCTGGAAGATGCCCTGATAGCCGCCTGACCAGGCGAAACGCGGAACCAGACATGACGAAGCCCCCGCGCTCCATATAGGAGCCGGGGGCTTCAGCACTTTTCGCGGACCTAGGACAGGCCCTTCCGAGACTTGCGCACCTGCTCTTCAGCGATGGCGCGCTCCCTCTCCAGGTCCTCGAAGCCGCCCATCAGGTCCAACCGGAACTGGCCAGTCGGCGACGTGAGGTCGAGGTCGTCCCACTCCACGACGTGCACCGCGACGCCGTGCTTCCGCGCCACCTCCGTGAGCGTGACCACCTTTACTGCATGCCGGCTGTAGCGGTTGTGCTTGCTGGCCACCACCGCGTCGTACTTTCCGGCGGCGATGTCGTTCAGCAGATCGAGGAAAAGGTCGTTCTGGCCGACCGAGCGGTAGACATGTGCGATCTCCATGCCCCGCGTTTCCGCCCAGTCCCAGCACTCGAACTGCTGCAAGTCCTGGGCCACCGGATTACCGGCCCTCGCCACTCTGGTGTAAACCGCCACCCGCGGACTTTCGCTCACGCCGTCCCCCCGATCATTCATCCGCCTGTCCGTTCTCCATGGCGGTCAGAACGTCGGCCAAACCGGATTCCGTCAGCGCCATGGTGACCACCACAGCCTCTCCCTGCGGATTCATGTACGACAACGTCGCAGTAGGAGTCCAGGAGTCACTGCTATCCACGCTCTCTCCCCTCATGGACTGAAAGCCTGCCACACCGCTGTGACAGACCGGGCGCTCACGCCGGCACGAAACCGACGCTCAGGCGCCACCACTCACCGCCGCCCGGAGTGATCCGCCGGCTGATGTCTTCCGGGCCGAATGCCTCCATCTCCGGGAGGAACCACACCGCCAGCGTCCCACCCGTAACGAGGGTCAGAGACGACCACTGACGGATGGGACCGCTGGGCGGCAGCGCGACGTGGTCGACGCCGCCATCGGCCAGGAACGTCACCGTGACCCGCCCATCTCGCTCGATCGTCCACCGCGCCTGCGAGTCTTTCGCCCGAGCGAACTCGCCTCGCGGTGCGAAGTGGTGGCGCCTGAGAAACGTGTTGATCTCCTCGCGGGAATCCTGGCCCGTGCTTACGAGTGCAAGCGCCGGCTGCAACCCTCCGTCCGCCTCAGGCGCCCCCGTCGGTACTGCGGCCGTGGCAGGGACACCGTTCATGGAGACCACAGGGACAAGCCGCTGGGGCCTACGCTTCTTGCTCACCGGCCGGCCTCATCCTGCTTGCGCACCCACTCCATGTGCGCGTCGGCGACCCGCGCCTTCCACGACTGCCACGCCTCGTACGTGGGCAGCGTCTCGGGGACGCTCTCGCCGATCAGCGACCTGGCGAACTCACCCAGGACGATGTCTGGGACACCGCTGGTGTACCAGCCGTAGTGGCGTCCACCGCGGATGGTGGTCTGCGATGCCGAGTCCTCCTCCAGCACCTGCCGGATGAATCGGGGGTCCGGAGCGAAGCGCCAAGACTGCTCCACCATGACCCGGATCGTGCCCAGCTCCTCGTCGGTCAGCCGAAGTCCCGGCTTCCGGTCGGTCATGCTCTCTCCTCTCAGGGAAAAGGAGCCTGCCAGAGACCACTGACAGGCTCCTCGACTGCTCAGACCGATCAGCCCTCGGTCTTCCTCAGCCGCGCTATCTCTTCCAACCGCGCCAACTCGTCCGGGGCGAACGGCAGCCGACAGTCGTCGTTACCGCAGCAAGGGATCTTGCCGAATCGGCACCCCGTGTTGAGGAACAAGATCGAGTCCTCGCATTCGATGCACAGCCCCTCTGTGAGGTCTTCCAGGCGTTCCCGACGCTGGCATCCCAGGCACACTGGGTTCGATGGGTTGGCCCGGTCCCACTCCCTGCCAGCCTTCATGCTGGCCAGGGCCTCTCGGATTCCGTCGCCGCTTTCCTCTTCCATCGCCTCTCCTCTCGCTCCACAACTGCTCAGGCCGACTAGTTCTAGGACTCCTTCAGGTCCCGCAGCTCACGGCTGAGTCCGGCGCCGAGCTTCACGAACTCGGTTACCTCCTCCAGCCGCGGGCGACGGGCCTTCTTGCCCTTGGCGGGCTTCGTCGGCGGGCGGTACACCTCGGCGTCCTGCGGGTTGCTGTCGGCGTACGACACGGTGTGCAGCACCTGCGTGAGGTACCTGCGCAGCCACGTCGCCAGCCGAGTGATGTCCTTCTCCGCCAGGTCGTCGCTGAAGTGGAAACCGCTCACCGTACGCGCGACTGCGTCAGCGACGGTGGTGGACTGCTTGCCCAGCGGCACAGTGCACCGCAGGGTTTGAAGCACCAGCCCTTCGGGGGTCGCGATGTACCCGACGAACATCACGCCCAGGTCCTCGAACCTGTCGTCCTTCGTGGAGCACAGGAGCTGCCCGTTGTCCCACCGCCCGAACGTGTAGGCGACGAAGGGGATCCCGATCTTTTCCCTGTAGTACTGCGTGTCCTCGTCCGAGAAGTCCGGGGTGGTGAGGACGATGAGGGGATTCCTGTACTCCAGGCTTCTTACCGCAGCCGTCGGCAGTTCAGCCGGCGACTCCGAGAGGCTGGCCAGCAGGTACTCGTCCATCGCGAGAACCGCCTTGCCGCCCCTCCACAACTCGTGAATCGCGGCGTCGCGGCCCATTGCCGCCATCTCGCGGCGGTCATCCGGACGGGTCGGGATGAGACCATCCGGAACCTGCTTGATGCCAGCCATCACGTACGGCACCAGATCGCGCAGCGCCGGGTACCTGCTCACACCCCCCTGGATGTGCGCCGCCATGGCCTTGACCATCTCTCTGGTCAGTTCCAGCGTCTTCTTGTCGGTGCGCTGTTCCATTCCTGCTCTCTCCTCTCAAAACAGCAGAGGGCCCCGCCGGACCACCCGGCGGGACCCTTTCTCTGCTGCACTGTGGGCTACTAGCCCTAGCTCGCCTCCTCGGAGGCGAAGATGGTGGGGGCCTCCGGGAGAAGAGGTGTGGTGACCGGAGGCCCCTGGTGCCCGGGCGGGGGATCGAACCCCGCTGCTGCCTCCTCGGACAAATCCGGGGCCGGGCGGTGGTGCTAGTGGGATCCGGCCCTCGAAGCGGTGAGCTTGGCCATTTCCGTGTGGTGATTGTCGTTGGCTCGCGTCAGGCCCTCGTCCAGCTCCTTGAGGACCTGCTCACCGTTCGGAGCCGTGCGGCTCAGCCGCTTGACCGCGATCTCGTACTCGCCGAGGCGCCGCTCCAGCCGCGCGATCTCCAGCCTCAGCTCCTCGGCGTCGGCCTTACCCACGCCGTACTCCTGCTCGTAGCGCTTGATCAACGTCGAGCAGACCCTGCACTCCTTCGCCGGGAACTCCTCCAGCTCGGAGTGGATCCGGCAGTTGCCGTCCGCGTCGACCGGCCAGGCGTGACGGTGTTCCAGCCAGTCGTTGTAGTCCATGCCGGTCAGTCCGAGGAACTCGTGCTGCTCGGTCGGCTGTGCCTCCCACTGCTCGCGCAGTCGCTCCATGAACCCCTGGTGGCTCGCCCTGTTGACGTTGCGAGCCGTCTCGTCCTGCATTACTTCCTCCTTGACGCCGCACGGCGGCAGGGGAAGTCAGCGAAGGACACCTCTGCGAGCCATGCGGATCTCTCTCCTCACGACTGCGACAGAGGTTTACTGCCGCATGGTGCCCTGGCCGGGATTCGAACCCGGCTACGCCCTCAGGGCTGCTCTGTGCCCAGAACTTCTTGGATGGTGGTCAGCTCCTTCTCCAGGCGCTTGCGCACTGAACCCATTTCCTCGTCGAGCTGGTGGCGGCGGCGAAGGACAACAGCCAGCTTCTCCGACAGCTCCTTCTCCTCCGCCGCCAGCTTGGCATCCTGCGCCTTGAGGTCCTCCAGGCGCTCCCGAGCGATGGTGGCAGGTGTGCGGGGGCCGGCTGACTTTTTGGTGCGCGCTTGCTTGGCGACCTGTTCCTGTACGCGCCGGTACTTATCGAACTCCGCGGTGACGAAGTACTTCGTCGTCACCGACCCGCGCTTGATCATGACCAGCTCGGGGAAGCTCGCGTGCCGGCGGATCCAACTGCTCACCGTGTGCGGCTGCACGTCCGCGCGCTTGGCCAGCTCGTTGACGGAGGACAGCTCGTCCTCTCGACCCTGAAATTCGGGCCTGAGCCACTCGACCTGCTCTTCCACAGCGTTCCTTTCACCGACGGTGTCTGGCTAACCTATCGCCGGGTGCGTGTTCTCTCCTCTCACCAACTGACTGCCATCGTCAGACCCCGAGCATCGCCTCGGGATGACCTCCTTCGGAGGTTTCGGCTTGTTGGTGTGGTCGCCAGCTACTCGAAGGGCACGATGATGCCCTCGGCTTCGGCGCCGAACCTGTCCGCGTTGACCAGGGTCGGCGGGAACCACTTCACCTTGCGGAGCGACTTGGCGACCCCGTACAGGACGGTGTGCGGGTGGCCTCGACGCACATGGGGAAGGAGCGACCTGCCTGTGCTGGGCCCCAGCGCCCGCAGGCGCTCGATACCAGCGTTGAAACGACGGATCGCCGGGCCCAGGCGCCAGCCCAGTCGAAGGACGCGGGTCTGACGCTTGGGCTTGCTGCCCTTCTTTACCCGAGTCGCGTGAGCCGGGGCGGATGCCTCTTCAGCATCGGGGTTGTCGCAGCACGCGTAGAGCATGTGCGATACGGCGATCAGAGCCGCCTCCGACAGGAACCGCTTCAGCGCTGTCTCGTCGTTGGGAGTCGCGTAACCGTCGTGCGTCCCGTGGAAGATGCCGATCTCACCGATGATCTGCCCAACGGTGGTCTTGCCGTCTCGACGGGGAACCTTCAGTTCGACGAACCCTCGGCGCTTGTCCTTGCCGGACTTCGGCAGAACATCGACGATCATGACGACCAGGTACGGCGTCTCGTCGTCCTCCAGGTCCACGTGCATCGTGCTGGCCACAGAGTTCATTGACGGCCGGCACGTGACGAGGAACCCGCGGACAGCGACGTCCTCCCCGGATGGCATCGTCCGGATGTGGGGCTCGCGGAAGACGAACACCGGATCCGGGTGGGGGAGGCGCTTGAGCACCTCGCCCGGAAACTCGGCATCCAGCTCCATGTCGACGAGGCTGGCTCCGAAGTCGGGGTTGACGTCGTAGACGACCCGAGTCCTCCTCCAGATCTTCGCGGCCCCGACCATGCAGGCCGAGGACAGCATCGACTCGAACCAGAGCATGTCCGAACGGGACTCCGGGAGCCGGGCCTCGTCGATCTCCTGCCCGAGCACCAACCGGACCAACTCGCTCGCGCCCTTCCGGCGCAGGCGGTCTTCGTGATGCCGGGTGATGGAGTCGACCAGACCCTCCCCGAGCGCAACGCCAGACATCCAGTTCGGCATGCGCACATCTGAAGAACTCAACGCTCTCTCCTCTCAACGCTGACGGCTGCCGTCGTCAGGCCGCGAGCACCACCCCGCGACGACCCCCTTCCAGGGGTTTCGGCTTGTCGTAGCTCGGATCAGTCGCTGTACGAGCCCCCTTCGCCCTCCCACACGCAGATCTGGGGACGAAGTGCCGCCTTCTGGCGTTCTGCTCGTCGCTTGCGCTGAGATCGCTTCTGCTTGGTCGGGCTACCGACCCGCTCGACCTTCGCTGCATTCGACGGTGATGGCCGACTTCTGGTCAGGTGGAAGACACCTTGGCCGCACCCGTCGAAGCACAGCGTGACGTACATAGGCACACCGCCCAGGGCTTCCTTCCGCCCGGCTGCGCGATTAGCCGATCGCCAGTCGTACGCTTTCTTGGCACAGTCTCTTCGCGCCCCCTCCTTGCCCATGTGCTCTCTCCTCTCAGCACTGACGTGCGCATTGGCTGCCTTCATCAGGCCGTGGGCACCACCCCACGACGACTCCTCCCGGAGTTTCGGCTGCGTTGGATTGGTCAGAGGTCGACACCGATGCAGTGCCAGGGACCTCCATCGATCGACCGGTACAGCTCGCGCGACTTGCGGACCACGCCCTTGTAGATCCAGGACCGGTGAACCACCCTGATCCGGAACCCCTTCACACGCGCCGCCCGTACTGCTCGAAGTGGTCGCGCTCGTGTCCGGGGCAGAAGTCAGAGTCCTCGCCCTTGGGGAAGATGCAGAACTCGGACCACGGCAGACCGTAGGCGGACTGGTAGCCGCACTGGTCCTCCTTCACCTGCTCCTCGCCGTGCACCACCGGAGCTTCGACCGGCTCCGTTTCGCCGGCGAGGAGGGCACGCCACGCCTTGGTCAGCGCCGGACCGTCCTCATTGCCGCGGAGCGAGTAGAACCCGAAGAAGACCAGGTCCTCGACGCCTCCCTTAACACCGAACGCCAACTCACCGAGCGCGTACTCGTAACCCTCGCCCTCCGCCTCTTCGGCGTAGACCTGGCCGAGGACGCAGAAGTACCCGTGGTCGATGTCGAGCAGGTCCCGGTTGATGCGCTCGCGCCAGCCCTCCGGACCGCGCAGGCTCAGGAACTCGAACCCGTTGGACGCGCGCTGCTCCACGGATATCGCTTCAACACTCACGTGCTCTCTCCTCTCAAAGCTGACTGCGCAGTTGGCTGCCTTCGTCAGGCCACGGGCACCACCCCGTGACGACCTCCCTCGGAGGTTTCGGCATGTTGGACCAGTCGTTCTACTCGGTCGGCGGCACGGCCAAGAGCACGCTGGTGGCTGCCTCGGCGAGCGTGTCGCAGAGGTCGTTGAATCCGGCGTCGTACTCGGCCACCTTCTTCTCGTACTCCTCGCGGAGGTCAGCGCGGATGTCGCCGTCCTCGTCCCGGAACTGGTCGCGAGTCTCGACCCACTCCGCCCGGAACTTCATGTACTCGTCCCTCGCCGTTGCGAGTGCGGCCAGCCGCGCAGCGAAGTCCTCCCCGCCTGTGAAGACGGGCCGGACCTCCGTAGTGACCTTGTCGACGATCAGGCTGTTCAAGGGCGAGGTCGGGTCATACTCCGGCTCCCACCGCTCGGCGAGCTGGTACCGGATGTCCCGCACTGCGGCCGTCGTCAGGGCCGCCAGGTCCGCCGAAGCGTCCACGCTCAGCTCCACTGAGCCGGCGAACTGCGTGTGGACCGTCTTGACACCATCATTCATGGGCTCTCTCCTCTCGAACACTGACTTCAGCGGCTGCCTTCATCAGGCCGTGGGCACCACCCCACGACGACCTCCTCTCAGGAGGTTTCGGCTTGTCGGACTACTTGCTGGCGAGGACCTTGGCCTCGATCTTGGCGAGGTACTCAGATGCGTTGGCGGCCAGGTCCTGCTTGACCTTGACCTCGTGGGCGACGCCCGCCCGGAACGCCGCCATGAGGTAGCGGATCAGCTCGGGGGAGCGGGGGATGTCCATCCGGTCGGGCAGGTACAGGTCGTTGGTGGGTGGCAGGACCCCCAGGCGCGTGAACGCCTCGATCAGGGACCACTGCCAACCCGCGTCCCTGGACGTCGGGCACAGACCCAGCTCCATGTCCCCGGTCATCACGAAGCAGACCGGGAGGTCGGCGATCAACTCCGCCGCCTCGTCCCACTCGATGTCGAGTGCGTCGGAGATCGAGAAGTAGCTGTTCTCGACGGGCTGCTTGTCGCGGCTGAAGTTGGTGTAGTGCTGCCGCCAGTCGTTCAGAGCGACCTCGTGGGTGTAGACGTCCCACGGGTCGTCGAACTCGCCCACAAAGTGGACGTGCCGGCCGGCCAGCCCTTTCAACTCCTCGACGGGGATCCGGTCAGGCTCGGGTATGTACGACCACGCCCAGCTACCGCCCCCGATGTCGTACAGACCATCCGGGTCGGGGTCGACCACGGTCACCCACTTCGAGGGGCCATCGGAGCCCAGCGTGAACTGCCAGGACACCAACAGCACCAGGGCGGACCTCTGCACCGCCGGCTCACCTTCCTTGGCGAACCGGTTCGCAGTGGCCTGATCGACGACGTGAACCGTCTCCCAGTCGACACCGTGCTCGCGGTTCATGGCCTGCGTGTACTCGGCGACCGTGCGAATCTGGTCCAGATTGAACCGGGGCCGCAGGAAGTTGTTCCACCTGTCGCCCAGATCGGCCGTCGCTTCGAAGATCGGCGAGTCGTCGAGCTGGACCCGTACAGGCTGCATTGCCATAACTCTCTCCTCTCAGAACTGACTTCAGCGGCTGCCGTCATCAGGCCGTGGGCACCACCCCACGACGACGCCTCCCGGCGTTTCGGCTGGTTGATCGGACTACTTCTGGGAGACGTCGCCGTCCTCCGCCTGGGCGGTCTCCCCGATGTTCAGCTGGTGGATCGCCTGCACGAGGTCTGTGTCCTCGCGGGAGTCGTCGCTGTACATCAGATGCTCGTTGATTTCGGACTCGATGTCCCCGAGCACCTGGCGGACCGCGTCCTCCATCGTGCGGGCCCTGCCTTCGCAGTCGACCAGTGCGACATCCACCACGATCGTGCCCGTGAAGTGGATGGTGACCTTTTCCACGGGGACCGTGAACTCGGCGGTCTCGTTGCCCATGTGTTCTCTCCTCTCAGAACTGACTTGAGCGGCTGCCGTCGTCAGGCCACGGGCACCACCCCGTGACGACTCCCTTCGGGAGTTTCGGCATGTTGGAACTGGGGGTCAGGCGACAATCTCGCCCAGACCCTTGA
>NZ_JBEXSH010000055.1:0-19525 GCF_040613555.1 Streptomyces sp. NPDC006265 | reverse complement strand
GTCCCGGCACAGGCGCGCCGCTTCGGCTCACCGCCGTGTGGCTGCGGTGCCTGCTCACGCACCGAGTTGACGTGTCTTCCGCGGCCGAACCCCTCACGTCCCGGCGAAAAGATCCGGCCGTGAAGATCAATGCCCCGCCGACCAGGCGAAAATGCGAGGCATGTGAGGAATGCCGGGGTAACGGCTGTTGCCGGCCCCACTCGTGGCTACCCAGCTCCGGCCACGGTTCCTCCTGCGCGCCCCCGCACATGCACCCATGCGCCCCGGGAACAGGGGCGATGCTCTCCCCCGCGCACACGGGTGGGCGTAACCCCTGGTGACGACCAGAGTTGTGTTCATCGTGGAAGAGACGATCGCCGGCACCGAAGCCGCTCAGATCCCGAAGCAGCGCGGGGAATCGCTGCTGGAGACCGCTGTTCGCTACGCCGAGGAGCGCCACTGGGACGTGTTCCCCGGCACCTGGCTGGAAGCCGTCGACGGGAGTCAGCGCTGCTCCTGCGGTGACGCGGCGTGTCCGGCGCCCGGGTCGCACCCGGCGCGTCCGGACTGGGCGACGCAGGCGACGGGCAGTGCGACGGTCGCGCGGCGGATGTGGCAGAAGCAGCCGACCGCGTCGATCCTGCTGCCGACGGGGCGGACGTTCGACGCGATCTCCGTGCCGGAGACGGCGGGGTTCCTCGCGCTGGCGCGGATGGAGCGGATGGAGCTGACGCTCGGGCCGGTGACGCTCACGCCGGATCGGCGGATGGAGTTCTTCGTGCTGCCGGGGGCCGGCGTGAAGGTGCCCGACCTGGTGCGGAAGCTGGGGTGGTCGGTGTCGTCGCTGGATCTGACGGTGCTGGGTGAAGGGGCGTATGTGGCTGCCCCGCCTACGCGGTTCGGGTCTCGGGGGGCTGTGCAGTGGGCCTGCCGGCCGACCCCGGCCAATCGGTGGCTGCCGGATGCGGAGGAGTTGCTCTCCCCGCTTGCCTATGCGTGCGGTAGGGATCGATAGCGCCGGATCGTCTGCGTTGCCGCTTCGTGGCGGCCGCGGGCCGTGTCTGGTTGATCGCGCAGTTCCCCGCGCCCCTGAAGAACGCCACCGTAGGGTGCAAGGTGACGGAGGGAGGCGCGGTGGGATCCAGCGCTGTGCGTGTACAGGGGCTCTGGAAGCGGTTCGGGCAGCAGGTGGCTGTTGCCGGGGTCGATCTCGATTTGCCCGCGGGCAAGTTCATCGGGCTCGTCGGGCCGAACGGGGCCGGGAAGACCACCACCTTGTCGATGGTGACCGGGCTGCTCCGACCCGACCACGGGACCGTCGAGGTGGTCGGGCACGACGTGTGGCGGGACCCCGTCGAGGTGAAGGCCCGGATCGGGGTGCTGCCGGAGGGGCTGCGGCTGTTCGAGCGGCTGTCGGGGCGGGAACTGCTGGCGTACACGGGGCGGTTGCGCGGGCTGCCCGGTGCCGAGGTCGACAAGCGGGCCACGCAGCTTCTCGACGTCCTCGATCTGGCGGGGGCCCAGCACAAACTGGTCGTCGACTACTCGACCGGCATGCGCAAGAAGATCGGGCTCGCCGCCGCCCTCCTCCACAATCCCGAAGTGCTGTTCCTGGACGAGCCGTTCGAGGGCGTCGACCCCGTCTCCGCGCAGACCATCCGGGGCGTCCTGGAGCGGTACACGGCCTCCGGCGCCACGGTCGTGTTCTCTTCCCACGTCATGGAGCTCGTCGAGTCGCTGTGCGACTGGGTCGCCGTCATGGCCGCCGGGCGGATCCGCGCCACCGGCACGCTCGCCGAGGTGCGCGGGGACGCGCCCTCGCTGCAGCGGGCGTTCCTGGAACTCGTCGGCGCACAGAGCCGGGACGCCGGGGCCGACCTGGACTGGCTGGGCGGCGGGGCGCGGTGAGCGCCCCCGCGATCACTCCCGTCTTCGTACGGCTGAAGCTGTCGCTGCTGCGCAACGGGCTGCGGCAGTCCGGCGGGCGGAAGGCCGCCTACATCACGTCGGCCGTCCTCGCCCTGCTCTTCGCGGCGCTCCAGCTGATCGGCCTGATCGCGCTGCGCGGACACGCGCACGCCGAGTCGGTGGTCGTCCTGGCGGTGGCGGTGCTGGGGCTCGGCTGGACGGTGATGCCGCTGTTCTTCCCCAGCGGGGACGAAACCCTCGACCCGACCCGGCTGGTGATGCTCCCGCTGCGGCCCCGGCCGCTGGTGGGGGCGCTGCTCACGGCCTCGCTGGTGGGCATCGGGCCGTTGTTCACGCTGTGCCTGCTGGTCGGGTCCGTGGTCGCGGTGGCGCGGGGCGGTGCGGCGTTCGCCGTCGGTGCCGTCGCCGTCGTTCTGGCGCTGCTGGTGTGCGTGGCCCTCGCACGGTCCGTGGCCGTCGCCAACGTACGGCTGCTAACCAGCCGCAAGGGGCGGGATCTCGCGGTGCTCAGCGGACTCGTCATCGCCATCGGGGCGCAGATCGTCAACTTCGGCGCGCAGCGGCTCGGGGCGTCCGGGCTGGGTGAACTCGACCCGGCGGCCGAGGTACTCCGGTGGGTGCCGCCCGCGTCGGCGATCGGGGCCGTGCACGCGGTGAGCGAGGGCTCGTACGGCTTGGCCGTCGCGCAACTGGCGCTGACCGCGGGCGCGCTGGTGACGCTGCTCGCGTTCTGGTCTCGGCACCTGACCCGGCTGATGACCTCACCCGACGGCTCCACCCTGCCGGGCGCCGAGTCGGCCGCGAAGGAGCGCTCGTCGACCGGGCTCGCGCGGCTGCTGCCCGCGGGCCGCACGGGCACGGTCATGGAGCGCGGCCTGCGGTACGTGTGGCGCGACCCGAAGACCAAGGCCGCCTGGGTGACGTCGCTGGCGATCGGGCTGATCGTGCCGGTGTTCAACGCCTGGCAGGGCACCGGGTCGGTGTACTTCGCGTGCTTCGCCGCCGGGATGCTCGGCATCCAGATGTACAACCAGTTCGGGCAGGACACCTCCGCGTTCTGGATGGTCGCCATGACGATCTCCTCGACGCACGACGCCTACGTCGAGCTGCGCGCCCGGGCCTACGCCCTGCTGCTGATCACCCTGCCGTACGCCACGCTCGTCACGGTCCTGACGACGGCCATGCTCGGCGACTGGCGGCGGCTGCCCGAGGCGCTGGGGCTGTCCTTCGCGCTGCTCGGCGCGATGCTGGCGACCGGGGCGTGGACCTCCGCCCGCTTCCCCTACTCCATCCCGCAGGAGGGCTACAAGAACGTCGCCCCCGGGCAGACCGGGCTCGCCTGGATCTCCATCTTCGGCGGGATGATGGCGGCCGCCCTGCTCTGCGCGCCCGTCATCGCGCTCACGATCTGGCTGAACGTGAGCGCCGACGGCGACGACTGGACGTGGCTGCTGCTTCCGGCGGGCACGGTCTACGGGGCGGTGCTCACGGCGGCGGGGCTGAAACTGGCCGCTCCGCGGACGGCCCGGCGGCTGCCGGAGATCCTGGCGGCGGTCAGCAAGGGGTGAGGCGGCCCTTGGCGGCCGGCGTCGCTCGGGGGCCGGCCTCAGTGGAGGCTCAGCGAGTCCAGGAACGGTTCGATGGCGGAGCGCCAGGCCTCCGGCTGGTCGTAGTGCACCAGGTGTCCGGCGTCGGCGACCTCCGCGTACTGGCCGCAGGGCAGGACGCGGACCATCTCCTGCGCCTCGGCGCGGCCCAGCTCGCCGTCCAGGCCGCGCAGGACCAGGGCGGGGCAGCGGACCTGGGCCAGCTCCTCCCAGTGCGCGTCGTAGACCCATGTCTCGCGGGAGCGGAGCATCTGCTCCGGTTCGAAGACCGGGCGCCAGCCGTCCGGGGACTCGGCCATCACCTCGGCGTAGAACTCGCCGCGAGCCGGATTGGGCCGCTCCACCCAGGGGTCGTCCTCGCCGAACCACTTGCGGACGTCGGCGAGCGTGGCGAAGGGCAGCGGCCAGGACTCGAACCACTGGCCCCACTCACGCTGCGAGGCGGCGCCCAGCGCGGAGGCCCGCATGTCGCAGATGATCAGGCCGCGCACCAGGTCGGGGCGCTTGGCGGCGAGCTGCCAGGCGGTCAGCGCGCCCATGGCGTGGCCGATGAGGACGACCGGGGCGAGGCCCAGCTGCTCCAGGGCGGCCTCGGCGTCGTCGACGTAGGCGTCCCGCGTGAAGGAGCCCTGCGGGGGTTTGTCGCTGCGGCCGTGACCGCGCTGGTCGAGGGCGACCGCGCGGTAGCGCGCGGAGAGCCAGCGGGCGGTGGACGCCCAGTGCGAAGCGCGGCCCATGAGGCCGTGCAGTAACAGCACGCCCGGGGAGCCCTCCGGCGCGGTGTGCCCGTCGTGCGCCCCCTGGCCGTCCCGCGCCGGATCGGTCTTGGGCGGGTCGCCGAACTCCCAGGCCGCCAGGCGTATGCCGCCCGTCCCGGTCACGTCGATGCGTCGCGCCATGTCCTGGCACCCCCCAAGCTTCGCGCGGACCACGGCTCCTTCGAGCCGGCCGGTCCTGTGAACCGTGTTCTGCCTGCTGTGCCTTCTGCCGTGCTGGTTGCCGTAATCCGTCGGTGCAAGTGTGCCGTGCGCCGCCCGCAGACTATCGAATGCCCATTCGAGAATCGGGTTCCCGGGGGCAACACCCCTCGTTCGAGTGACCACCCCCGGGGATTGATCGCCGCTGCCGAGGGGAGATCTTCAGCGGGGGGCGGACCGCTCGGGGAAACCGGTCCGCGGGGAATGACCCTGAGTGCTCGGGGCTCCGGGTCAGCACTGGGGAGGACAGGCCCCGGCGCCACACGGCGCCGGGGCCCTCCGCATCTCCGCGGCACATCCTCCCGCCCCCTCTCCGGCCGGGCGACATCGCTGTCGAGCCGCGGCCCAGAGCCCCTCAGGTCATATGCCTCACGCGACAGCGTCGCACGGGAAGCGTACGAGCGCTGCCATTCGGCGGACTGGATCCCGGATTCGGTCCGGATCACGCCAACGCCACAAGAACCGCAGACGCGACGGCAGTTGGCGCCCGTCCTGGTGCGCAGGCGGTCGGTTCAGGGCTTGGCGACGAACACGTGGGAGGCGACGTCCGACTCCAGCTCGGCCGCCTCGCCGCCGCTGCCCACCAGCACCCCGCCGGCCGACTCGGTCACGCTCACCACCGAGCCGGGCTGCACGCCCGCCCGCCGCAGCGTGTACATCAGCTGCGCGTCCGTCTGGATCGGCTCGCCGATCCGGCGCACCACGACCGTCTTGCCCTCGGCGCCCGGGTCGAGGCTGGCCAGCGACACCATGCCCTCGTCCAGGAACGGGTCGGCGCCGTCCTTCTCGCCGAGCTCCTCCAGCCCCGGGATCGGGTTGCCGTACGGCGACTCCGTCGGGTGCCGCAGCAGCTCCAGGACGCGGCGCTCCACGGCCTCACTCATCACGTGCTCCCAGCGGCACGCCTCCGCGTGGACCTGCTCCCACTCCAGACCGATCACGTCGACGAGCAGACACTCGGCGAGGCGGTGCTTGCGCATCACGCGCGTGGCCAGTCGGCGGCCCTCGTCGGTCAGCTCCAGATGCCGGTCGCTGGCGACGGACACCAGGCCGTCACGCTCCATGCGCGCCACGGTCTGGCTGACGGTCGGCCCGCTCTGGTCCAACCGCTCGGCGATACGGGCGCGCATGGGGACCACACCCTCTTCCTCCAGCTCGAGGATGGTGCGGAGATACATCTCCGTGGTGTCGATCAGTCCGGACATACGTGCCCCTCGAATGAGATCTGCCGGAGGCTGGACGGCTCACCGGCGTGTGCGCTGGCCCTGCACCCAATTCTGCCGGATACCACCGACAACCGGGCCTCGGGAGGGAAAGCCGGGGATTACCCGGCCGGGCGCAAGGGTACGGACTTCCCTTTCGGACGCTTCCCCGGGCTCGGCGCGCGGCACCCCGGCCGTATTGACACCGCACTGGTCCAGACCGCACCGTGATGCGCGACACAAGCCGCCGAGGCCTGCCCGAAGGGACCCCGTATGAGCGACCGCGCGCCGGCCGGCCAGTTCCTCGACGCCGCGATCGGCCTGCTGGAGCGGCTCCGCGACGAGGAGGCCGACAGCATCGCCGCGGCCGGGACGCTCCTCGCCGACACCGTCGCGGACGGAGGCCGCCTCTTCGCCTTCGGCGCCGGACACTCCTCCCTCGCCGCGCAGGACCTCGTCTACCGCGCCGGCGGCCTCGCGCTGATGAACCTCCTCGTCGTGCCGGGCGTCGTCGGCGTCGACGTCATGCCCGCGCCGCTCGGCTCCGCCCTGGAACGCGTGGACGGCCTCGCGAGCGCCGTCCTCGACAGCTCCCCGCTCCGCGAGGGCGACGCCCTGCTGATCATCTCCCTGTCCGGGCGCAACGCCCTGCCCGTGGAGATGGCCATGACCGCCCGCGCCCTGGGCGTGAAGGTCATCGGCGTGACCTCGGTGGCCTACGCCTCGCAGACGAAGTCCCGGCACGCCTCCGGCACGTATCTGAAGGACCACTGCGACCTCGTCCTCGACTCGAAGATCGCGGTCGGCGACGCGGAACTCACCCATGACGACATCCCGGCCCCCTTCGCCCCCGCCTCCACAGTCGTCACCTCAGCCCTCCTCCAGGCCGTCCTGGCGACGACGGCCACCACGCTCGCCGACCGCGGCATCGAACCGCCCCTGCTGCGCTCCGGGAACGTCGACGGCGGCCACGACTGGAACACCCGGGTGATGGAGCAGTACCGCGACCGGATCTTCTACCGGTACTGAGCAGACCGGGGCGGGCGCCTCTCACTCCGGGCCGGTCACCGCGCCCGGTACCGGGGCCGCAGCCGCCACCGTCGCCGCTCGGCCGCCGGCAGAGCCCGGCCCGGCACAGCGGACCACGGTCGGCGCCCCCGACTCCGGGTCGACCGCTCCCCTGCCCGGCACAGGGGCACAACCGGCCACCTTCAGCGCTTGTTCGACAGCCCGGCCCGGCGGACCGTGGCCGGCGCGCCTCACACGGCGTCCGGCAACCCCGCCAGATCCAGCGCCGTCGCGATCCGTACCGCCACGTCCTCCGCGTACATCGCGTCGGAACGGTCGAAGGCGCTGCGGCCCGCGCCCCGCAGGAACGTCACGACACCCAGGGTCCGGCCCCGGCTGCGCAGCACCGCACACAGGGCGTGCACCGCGTCCGGGGGCCACTGGCGGGCCAGGGCCCACTCGCGGGCCGCCTCGGGCGGAGCCGTGCCCGCACTCGCCCGCAGGGCTCCCACGCGCTCCACGCACTGCAGGGCCGGGTGCCCCTCGGCGTAGCGCACGGGCAGCCCCGCCAGGCCGGCCAGCTTGCTCGGGCCCGGTGCTCCGGACGGAGTGGCGGCCACCCGGACCAGCCGGACGGGCCCCTCGGCCTGCGTGTCGGTGAGCGCGCCGCCGACGACCCGGTCGATCACCGCGTGGTCGGCGAAACCGGCCAGGGCGAAGTCCAGGTGGACCGTGGCCGCTTCCGCCGGGTCCTCGCACTCGGCCGCGGCCCGTGACGCCCGGTGCAGCTGCTGCATACGGAAGCGCAGCAGGGACGCCTCCTGCTCGGCGTGCTTGGTCTCCGTCACGTCCTGGAACAGCCAGCCCACACCCAGTGGAACAGGCTCCTCCGCGAGCGGCGAGGCCAGCCGCAGGAAGCCGCTGCGCCAGCACCGCCGCTGCTCGCCCTCCGACGCGCGCACACTCACCCACACCTCGGCGGGCGCGAGCGGCGCACCCTCCGCCAGCACATGCTGCAGCGCGCTCTCCAGCTCCTCCACGCCCTGCGACAGCAGCTCGCCGAGCGGCCGACCCAGCACCGACGTACGCCCCGTGCCCAGCGCCCGGGCCGCGTGCGCGTTCACCACGGCGGGCCGCAGGTCCACGTCCACCAGCACGACACCCCAGCTGGCGTCCTCGAACAGCGCCTCGCTGAGCGCGATCGAGCGCTCCAGATCGATCTGCGCGTGCACCTCGCTGAACGCGCAGTACACCCCCGCCGGCTTTCCGTCGGGCCCGCGCACCGCGGCCGACTGCGTCCGCACGAGCACCCGTCCGCCGTCCTTGGTCAGCAGGGCGAACTCGTGCACCTGCCGCCCGGGCGCGTGCATGACGGACAGCAGCCGCCCCTCGACCTCCTCGGCGTCCGCGGTGCGCACGGCCCACCCGGCCAGACCGCGCCGTCCCACGGCCTCGTCCGCGCTCCACCCCAGGATCCGCTCGGCCTCGCGGTTCCAGTGCGTCAGGACGCCGTCGGCGTCGAACGCGCACAGCGCCGCGTCCATCCCGTCCAGCAAAGCGGCAAGCAGATCCGAACCATCCGAGGTCTCCCGCTCGGGCTCGTCCGGCCCCAGCTCGTCGGTGGTCCCACTACGCCGGGAAGCACTCACCTGGACCCCCTGCAGGCTGCGTCCGCACGTACGGCACGTCGGTTCGCTCCTTGCAATCATTCAACTGGAACGTGACCCAGCGCACACCGAGTTCCCACAACATTGAAGGAATCGTTGTACGGCGGCAATCCCCACGTCAACGCCACGGAGGCCGCCCGGCCGGACAGATCATCAGCCGATCGTCGACGTCAGTCGATCAACGGCACGGCCCCGGCGCCGCTCCCCCGCCGCGCGTACACCTCGATCTCGATCTTCATACGGGGGTCCGCCAGCCCGCACACCAGCATCGTCGCGGCCGGCCGCACCTCACCGAAGCACGCGCGCAGCACCGGCCAGCACGGCTCGAAGTCGTCCCGGTCCGGCAGCAGGTACCGCACCCGCACGACGTCCGCGAACGAACACCCGGCCTCCTTCAGGGCGGCCCCGATGTTCCGCAGACACTGCTCGGCCTGCTCCACCACGTCCTCGGAGATCGTCATGTCCGCGTAATCGAACCCGGTCGTCCCCGACACGTGCACCCGATCCCCGTCCACCACGGCCCGGGCGTACCCGATCCGCTCCTCGAACACCGAACCGCTGAGAATCGTCTGCCGCTGCGTCATGGAGTCAAGTTCTCAAAAAACCGGTTGATCCGAAGCCGAACGGTTTCTTAGGCTCCAGGTACACGAGAAGGGAGGTGGTTCGGCAGATGTATGAGAACCGGACGCGTGAGGTGGCTGCGGGCTAGCGGCCCGTCACCACACACAGTGCGGTGCCGGACCAGCGTGTGAACGAAACGCGCAGCCGGCCCAATCTCCAGCAGTCACCCGACCCGCGAGTCGCCGGTACGTCCGGCCGGCTCCTCCCCAGGAGGAACCAGACTCGCGGGTCGTCTGCGTTTTCTGCGGATTCCGAGGGGGGCCATGACGGTGGGTGCGTGGCGTGACGACCGGATCGGGAGCGCCCTGCGGGGTGAGAACCCGGCCGTGATGCGGCGGCTGGAGTCCGGGTTCGCTGTGATCGGTGATGTGCAGTTCCTGCCCGGCTACTCGGTGCTGCTGACCGATGATCCCGCGGTGCGGCGGTTGTCGGAGCTGCCGCGGAGCGGGCGGCTGGCGTTCCTGGCCGACATGGACCGGCTGGGGGAAGCCGTCGAGCGGGCCTGCCGGCGGGTGGACTCGGGATTCCGGAGGGTCAATCTGGAGATCCTCGGAAACGCCGACGGGTTCCTGCACGCGCATGTGTGGCCACGCTACGACTGGGAGCCCGAGGAGCTCGTGCGGCTGCCCGTGTGGCTCTATCCGCGTCAGCGGTGGAGCGAGGAGCGGTACGCGCTCGGGCCAAGGCACGACCGGCTGCGGGAGACCATCGGCGAGGAGCTGGACCGGCTCGCCGGGTGAGGCATGCCGACGGCCCCACCCGGAGCCGGGTGAGGCCGTGGGGGGGGAGACGCCGTCAGTGGGCGATGTCCTCGTAGCCCTCGATCTCCCGGGGGTTGCGGGTGCCGGGGCCGACGTAGCGGGCCGAGGGGCGGACCAGGCGGCCCGTGCGCTTCTGCTCCAGGATGTGGGCGGACCAGCCGGCGGTGCGGGCACAGGTGAACATGGACGTGAACATGTGGGCCGGGACCTCGGCGAAGTCCAGGACGATGGCCGCCCAGAACTCGACGTTCGTGGCGAGGACGCGGTCGGGGCGGCGGGCGTGGAGTTCCGCGAGGGCCGCCTTCTCCAGGGCCTCGGCGACCTCGAAGCGGGGGGCTCCCAGCTCGCGGGCGGTACGGCGCAGCACCCTGGCCCTCGGGTCCTCGGCACGGTAGACGCGGTGGCCGAAGCCCATGAGGCGTTCGCCCTTGTCGAGGGCGTTCCTGACGTAGGCCTCCGCGTCACCCGTGCGTTCGATCTCCTCGATCATGCCGAGGACGCGCGAGGGGGCGCCGCCGTGCAGCGGGCCGGACATCGCGCCCACCGCGCCGGACAGCGCCGCCGCCACGTCCGCACCGGTCGAGGCGATGACCCTCGCCGTGAACGTGGACGCGTTCATGCCGTGCTCCGCGGCGCTCGTCCAGTAGGCGTCCACCGCCGCGACGTGCTTGGGGTCCGGCTCGCCCCGCCAGCGGATCATGAAGCGCTCGACGACGGACTGGGCCTTGTCGATCTCCCGCTGCGGAACCATGGGCAGGCCCTGGCCGCGGGCCGACTGGGCGACGTACGACAGGGCCATGACGGCCGCCCGGGCCAGGTCCGCGCGGGCCTGCTCGCCATCGATGTCGAGGAGGGGTTTGAGGCCCCAGACGGGCGCGAGCATGGCCAGGGCGGACTGGACGTCCACGCGGATGTCGCCGGAGTGCACGGGGATGGGGAACGGCTCTGCGGGCGGCAGACCGGGATTGAAGGCGCCGTCGACGAGCAGGCCCCACACGTTGCCGAAGGAGACATGGCCGACCAGGTCCTCGATGTCGACGCCCCGGTACCGGAGTGCGCCGCCCTCCTTGTCCGGTTCGGCGATCTCCGTCTCGAACGCGACGACTCCCTCGAGCCCGGGTACGAAGTCGGACATCAGGCGGCTCCTCGTGATGGAAGTGACAGATGGTGTGATGTGGGGTGGGGCGAACGAACCATGTGTCAGTGAGCTTGCGAAGCGGGCGGCCGTCCGGGGGATCCACGGTCGTCTGTGCGACTCGCGGTCCTGGCCGGTCTCCCCTGTGATGCCCCGAACGGTCGGCGGTCACCCAACCGATACGGCACGGAAACGATATCCCCGAGTGCCATATTTGGGGAGGGTTCACGGCACTCAGTGCCACGCAGTGACGAAGGACACCGTCCGTACGGCAAGATGACCGGGTGACCGACCGCGACGACGTCCCTTTCGATCTGGCCTCGATGCGCAAGCAGTACCGGGCCGAGGGGCTCTCCGAGACCGAGCTGGCCGCCACGCCCGTCGAGCAGTTCGCGCGCTGGTTCAAACAGGCCGCGACGGACGGCGGGCTGTTCGAGCCGAATGCCATGATCGTCTCGACGGCCGACGCCGAGGGCCGGACGAGCGCCCGTACGGTGCTGCTCAAGCACTTCGACGAGCAGGGCTTCGTCTTCTACACGAACTACGACTCCCGCAAGGCCCGTGACCTGGCGGAGAACCCGTACGTCTCGCTGCTGTTCCCCTGGCACCCGATGGCCCGGCAGGTCATCGTGACCGGGGTCGCCCGGCGCACCGGCCGGGACGAGACGGCGGCGTACTTCCGCACCCGGCCGCACGGCTCACAGCTCGGGGCATGGGCCAGTGCCCAGTCCTCCGTGGTCTCCACCCGCGCCGACATCGACGCGGCATACGCGGAGCTGGCGGCCCGCTACCCGGAGGGCGAGCAGGTGCCGGTGCCGCCGCACTGGGGTGGTTTCCGGGTGGCCGCGCAGACGGTGGAGTTCTGGCAGGGCCGCGAGAACCGGCTGCACGACCGGTTGCGGTACGTGGAGCAGCCGGACGGCAGCTGGCGGGTGGAGCGGCTCAGTCCGTGAGGCTCAGATGCCGATGAGCCGGACTCGGTCGCCGCACAGCCGCGCCATGTCGTCGACATCGGACGTCAGCACGGCCACTGGGCCCGGCTGCCGGAGTGCCACCTCGGCGACGGTCGCGTCGATCGCGTACTTGTGGCCGTGCAGCCCGGCGGCCTTCAGCAGTTCCGCGGACGCTTTCGCGGCGCCCTCGGTCACCGGCTCGACCTTGACGCGGGAGAGCGCCCACTGCAGACGGGGCATGTTCACGCGTCCATGACTGACCTCCACGATGGTGTTGGCGCCGATGACGAAATCGGCGCCCATGGAGTGGAGAACCTGGAACACCGCCAGGATCTTGCGATCCTGGGCGATCCAGGCGGAGAGCCCCTGAGAGTCCAGGACAACCGTCTCGACGTGCTCCATCACGCCGCGCTCGCCGATCCGCCGGCATCCGCAGTGCCGAAGATCCTGGAGCGGGCCTCGGCCAGCTCCTCCTCGGTGAACGCCCCGTGCTCCTCCTGGTGACGCATCAGGTCGGCGCCGAGCAACTGATGCCGCAGCTGGCGTGCCACCGCCTCGGCGACATAGCCGGAGACGTTGTCGGTGAGCTTCCTGAGTTCGGCGACCTGGTCTGTCGGCAGTGTCACCGTGATGCGCGTCGTGTCCGCCATGCTCCGAGCATACCGCGGTATGCACACTCCGCGTCCGTGCTGCAGCCCCTCAGCCCAGCGTCTCCTCCAGCAGCCCCGCCCACTGCGCGACCACCCGTTCCCGGCGGGCCGCGTCGTCCGTGAGGAGGTTGGCGAGGCCCAGGCCGCGGGCCATGTCGAGGAGGCCCTGGACGCTTTCGCGGACGCCGGGAACGGATTCGTCGGCGGCGAGGAGGTCGACGGCTATGCGGTGGGTCTCGCGGCCGACGCGGGATTCGAGTT
Source organism: Streptomyces sp. NPDC006265 (assembly GCF_040613555.1). Lineage (NCBI taxonomy): Bacteria > Bacillati > Actinomycetota > Actinomycetes > Kitasatosporales > Streptomycetaceae > Streptomyces > Streptomyces sp. NPDC006265. Next base: position 6,775 of record NZ_JBEXSH010000055.1, on the reverse strand, counting down.
CGGTGACGCGGGGCCGGAGCTGCTCCTCGTTGGAGGCGGCGACCCAGAGGTGGAGGGCGGCGCGGAACAACGGGCCGGTGTAGAGGTCGACCAGGGCGGCGACGACGGCGTGGCGGTCTCCGGCCGCGCCGTCGGGGAACAGGGCGCGCAAAGCGGTGGAGCGCTCCTCGGCGACGTACTCGACGGCCGCCGTGAAGAGGTCCTCACGGGTCGGGAAGTGGTGCTGGGCGGCGCCGCGGGAGACGCCGGCGCGTTCGGCGACCACGGAGACGGTGGAGCCTGCCCAGCCGTGTTCGGCGAGGCAGGACACGGCGGCTTCGAGGAGCCGCTGCCGGGTGGCCCGGCTGCGGTCCTGCTTGGGGACTCTCTCCGCACGGTCGACCGTGCTCACACCACCCATGCCGGATCCCGTCGTTCGAGGAAGGCCGTCATCCCCTCGCGGGCCTGCGGGGAGGAGAACAGCCGGGCCGAGAGCGCGGTCAGGTCGGCGGCGTCCCGGTCGAAGGCTTCCAGCACCCTAGCCGTGAGCAGCCGTTTCGTCTCGGCCAGTGCGTCGGGGGCGGACCTGCGCAGGCCTTCCAGGATGGGGTCCAGGGCCGTGTCGACGTCGTCCGCGCAGATCGTGAGCAGGCCTGTCGCCTGCGCTTGTGCCGCGTCGAAGCGTTCGCCGGTGAGGTAGTGGCGGGCCAGGGCGCGCGGGTTCGTGCGGGGCAGGAGCGGGAGGGAGATGACCGCGGGGGCGACGCCGATGCGCACCTCCGTGAAGGCGAAGGTGGCGTCCGTGGCTGCGGCCGCGATGTCGCAGGCGGCCAGGAGGCCGAGGCCGCCCGCGCGGACGTGTCCGGTGACCCGGGCGACGACCGGCTTGGGCAGTTCGATGATCTGCCGCAGCAGGGCGACCAGCGCCTCGGGCGGGGGAGGGTCCTTGAGGTCGGCGCCGGCGCTGAAGGTGTTGCCGGTGTGGGTGAGGACGATCGCGCGGACGCCGGGGTCCTTGCCGGCGTCGGTGAGCGCGTCGGCCAGTTCGCCGACCAGGGCCGCCGACAGGGCGTTGCGGTTGTGCGGCGAGTCGAGGGACAGGGTCTCCACGCCACGCGCGCGGGTACGGGCGATCAGCGTCATGCGCTCTCCCTGAGCTGTCGGCGCAGGATCTTGCCGGAGGCCGCGCGGGGGACGCCGACGATGAAGGTGACGTGGCGGATCCGCTTGTAGGGGGCCACGCGCTCGGCGACGTACATCATGATCTCCGCCTCGGTGAGCTCCGCGGCGGACGGCTGGCGGACCACGTACGCGTGCGGGACCTCGTTGCCGTCGGCGTTGTACCTGCCGATGACGGCGGCGTCGGCGATGCCCGGGTGGGTGAGGAGCAGGGCCTCCAGTTCGGCGGGAGCCACCTGGAAGCCCTTGTACTTGATGAGCTCCTTGACGCGGTCGACGACGAACAGCCAGCCGCCGCCGTCCACGTGACCGACGTCTCCGGTGTGCAGCCAGCCGTCGGGGTCGATCATCGCGGTGGTGGCGTCGGGGCGGCCGAGGTAGCCCTTCATGATCTGGGGGCCGCGGATGAGGATCTCGCCGGATTCGCCGGCCGGGAGGTCCTTGCCGGGGTCGTCGAGGGAGACGATCCGCATCTCGGTGCCGGCGATGAGTTTGCCGACGGTGCCGGGCGGGGCGTCGTTCATGGCGTCCAGCGGGACCACGTGGGTGCCGGGCGACAGTTCGGTCATGCCGTAGGCCTGGCCGACGGGCGGCAGGCCGAGGCGCTGGGAGCAGGCGGCGGCGAGGCGGGCGTCCAGGGGTGCGGCGGCGCTGATGATGTACCGCAGTGACGACAGGTCGTACTGGGCGACGGCCGGGTGCTTGGCGAGGGCCAGGACGATCGGCGGGGCCACGTACAGGGCCGTGATGCGGTGGTTCTGGACGGCTGCGAGGAACTGCTCCAGGTCGAAGCGGGGCAGGACGACGACGGTGGCGCCCTGCCGCAGGGGTGCGTTCATCAAGGCGGTGAGGCCGTAGATGTGGAAGAAGGGCAGGACCGCCAGGACGCGGTCCCCGGGGCCCGCGGGGACCGCCGGGTGGAGCTGGGCGAGGTTGGTGGCGATCTGCCGGTGTGTGAGCATCACGCCCTTGGGGATGCCGGTGGTCCCGGAGGAGTACGGCAGGGCCGCGACGTCCTCGGCCGGGTCGATGGCGATCTGCGGCTCGGGGGCCGCCGAGGCCAGCATGTCGATCAGGGAGCGGTGGCCGCTCGCTGAGTCGCACACGAATATCTCGCGTATGCCGCCCGCGAGTTCGGCGGCCCGGCGGGCGACGTCCAGCAGCGGTGAGACGGTGACGATCCAGCGGGCTCCCGAGTCCCGCAGTTGCTTGGCGAACTCGTCGGCGGTGGCGAGCGGGTGCACGGTGGTGACGGTGGCACCCGCGCGCGTGGCCGCGTAGAAGGCGGTCGGGAAGGCGACGGTGTTGGGGCTGTGCAGGGCGAGGACGTCGCCCTTGCGGACACCGGTTTCGGCGAGGGCGGCGGCGACGCGCCGGTGGAACCGGTCCACCTGCTCGTACGAGAGGGTGGTGCCGTCGGTGCCGTCGATCAGCGCCGGGGTGTCGCCGAACTCGGCGGCCCGGGCCAGGACCGCGTCGTGGATGGGCAGGTCGACGGGCGGGACGTCTGCGTACTCGCTGCGGAACATGGCCGGTTCCTCCTCGCGGCGCGGGCCGTCTCAGTACGACTTGGGCAGGCCCAGGGTCTGGTGGGAGACGTAGTTGAGAATCATCTCCCGACTCACCGGGGCAATACGAGCCACGCGCGCGGCCGTTATCAGCCGGGCCAGACCGTACTCGCGGGTGAGGCCGTTGCCGCCGAGGGTGTGCACGGCCTGGTCGACGGCCTTCACGCAGGCCTCCCCGGCCGCGTACTTCGCCATGTTGGCGGCCTCTCCGGCGCCCATGTCGTCGCCCGCGTCGTAGAGGGCGGCGGCCTTCTGCATCATCAGGCGGGCGAGTTCGAGGTCGATGTGCGCCTGGGCCAGGGGGTGGGCGATCGCCTGGTGGGCGCCGATGGGGGTGTTCCAGACAGTGCGGTCCCGGGCGTACTCGATGGCCTTGGCGAGGGCGTAACGGCCCATGCCGATCGCGAACGCGGCGGTCATGATGCGTTCGGGGTTGAGCCCGGCGAAGAGCTGGAGGAGTCCCGCGTCCTCGTCGCCGACCAGGGCGTCGGCGGGCAGCCGTACATCGTCCAGGACCAGTTCGAACTGCTTCTCCGCGGCGTTCAGTTCCATGTCGATGGGGCGGCGGGTGAAGCCGGGGGTGTCGCGCGGGACGATGAACAGGCACGGCTTGAGGCGGCCGGTGCGGGCGTCTTCGGTGCGGCCGACGATGAGGGTCGCGTCCGCGATGTCCACGCCGGAGACGAAGACCTTGCGGCCGGTGAGGAGCCAGTCGCCGGTGTCCTGGTCGCGGCGGGCCGTGGTGGTGATGCGGTGGGAGTTGGAGCCGGCGTCGGGTTCGGTGATGCCGAAGGCCATGAGGCGGGTGCCGTCGGCCAGGGCGGGGAGCCACTGTTGTTTCTGGGCGTCCGTGCCGAAGCGGGCGATCACCGTGCCGCAGATGGCCGGGGAGACGATCATCATCAGCAGGGGGCAGCCTGCGGTGCCGAGTTCTTCGAGGACGAGGGAGAGTTCGGTGATGCCGCCGCCTCCACCGCCGTAGGCCTCCGGCAGGTTGACGCCGATGTAGCCGAGATTGGCCGCGTCGGACCAGAGTTGGGTGGTGTCGCTCTCTCGGCCGTGGCGTTTGCCGAGTGCGGCTACGGCTTCTCGTAGGGCTTTGTGGTCTTCTGTGTCCATGGGGTCCTCCTTCGGGTGCGGGCTCGTCGTGGCTTGTCGCGCTCATGCGGCGGAGCCGCATATCAATACAGCCCCGCGCCCCTAAGGGGTCTCTGTCACCACTGCCAGGAGTGCGCCCGGCTCCACCTGCTGGCCTGGTACCGCGCACAGCTCACTCAGCGTTCCCGTCACCGGGGCCGTGATCTTGTGCTGCATCTTCATCGCCTCCAGCCAGAGCAGAGGCTCGCCCGCCTTCACCGGTGCTCCCGCCGTGAGGCCGTCGGCGACGCGGACGACCGTGCCCGGCATGGGGGCCAGGAGGGAGCCGGGGGCGTGCTGGGTGGTGGGGCCGGGGAAGCGGGGCAGGGCGGTCAGGGCCGTGGAGTTGACGTAGACCTGGTCGCCGTGGCGGGCGACCTCGTACTTCCGCCGCACCCCGTCCACGTCGAGGATCACGAGCCGCGCGTCGGCGTGCACCACCCGCACCCCGTCCGCCTCCAGGCCCTGCCGGCCGTGCCGGTAGCGGGCCTCGTGCTCCTCGCCCGCCATCAGGTACCGCTTGGTCTGCGGCTGAGAGGGGACGTTGCGCCAGCCGCCGAAGCGGGAGCGGCCGTGGGCGGCGGCGAGGGCGGCGGCGAGGGGGGCGCGGGGGTCGGGGGCCGGTTCGGTCAGTCCGGGCAGGTGGCGGTCGTAGAAGCCGGTGTCCATGCGGCCCTCGGCGAACTCCCGGTGCCGCAGGGAGCGGACCAGGAGGTCGCGGTTGGTGACGGGGCCGTGGATCACCGCGCGGTCGAGGGCGGCGGCCAGTTTGCGGATCGCCTCGGCGCGGGTGGGGGCGTGGGCTACGACCTTGGCGAGCATGGGGTCGTAGTGGACGCCGATGTCGTCGCCGTCCGTGTAGCCGGTGTCCAGGCGTACGGCGTCGGGGACGGCGAGGCGGTGCAGACGGCCGGTCTGGGGTGCCCAGTCCCTGGCCGGGTCCTCGGCGTAGAGGCGGGCCTCGACGGCGTGTCCCCGTGCGCGTGGGGGGTCGTCCACGAGGGCGTGGCCCTCGGCGACGCGGATCTGCTCGGCGACGAGGTCGACCCCGAACACCGCCTCCGTCACGGGGTGTTCCACCTGGAGGCGGGTGTTCATCTCCAGGAAGTGCGCCCGGCCGCCCGCGACGAGGAACTCCACGGTTCCGGCGCCGACGTAACCCACCGCGCGGGCGGCGCGTACGGCGAGGGCGTGCAGTTCGTCGGCGAGCGGCGGGGTCAGTCCGGGCGCCGGGGCCTCCTCGATCACCTTCTGGTGACGGCGCTGGAGGGAGCAGTCGCGGGTGCCGAGCGCCCACACCGTGCCGTGCGGGTCGGCGAGCACCTGCACCTCGACGTGCCGGCCGCCCTCCACGTACGGCTCGACGAACACCTCGCCGTCGCCGAAGGCGCTCGCGGCCTCGGCCCGGGCGGCGGCCAACTCGCGTGGGGCTGAACCAGCCGTCGGTGAGGCGCACCGCGTAGGTGTCCTCGGCACCGGGGACCGGGGCGAGGTGCACGCGCAGGGTGTCCGCGCCGACGGCGTGCAGCCGCAGACCGCGCCATCGGGTGACGGTGGACGGCAGACCGGGCAGTCCGGCGGCGTAGAGCGGTTGCAGGGCGGCTTCCAGCAGCGCCGGGTGCAGCCCGAACCCCTCGGCGCGCGGGTCGGTGTCGGAATCCAGGGCCACCTCGGCGTACAGCTCGCCGGCGCGTCGCCACATCCGGGTGAGCCGTCGGTACGCGGGCCCGTAGTGCACACCGGCGGCGGCGAAGTGGTCGTACAACCCCCCTGTGGCATCCGGGGATTGCCCGTCCTCCGGGTCGAGGCCGGTGAACGGCTCCGCGCCGGCCGGTGGCCACGGCGCCGGCTCGGTGTCCGCCGGCGGGACGAGCGGGGTGTCGCTGAGCAGGCCGTGGGCGTGGCGCCTCCAGGACGCGTCGGCCTCGTCGGGCCGGGCGTGGACGGTGAGGACGCGCCGGCCGTCGGTGTCCGGTTCGCCGACACGGACCTGGAGGTGCAGCGCCCCCTCGCTGGGCAGCACCAGGGGCGCGTCCACGACGAGTTCGTCGACAGCCGTGCAGCCCGTCTCGTCCCCGGCCCGGACGGCCAGTTCGGCGAGGACCGTACCGGGCACGACGGTCTCCCCGGCGACGGTGTGCGCGGCGAGGAGCTGCTCGGTACGTGCCGACAGGCGGGTCGTGAACAGCGCCTCGTCGCGGTCGCCGGGGAAGAGCGCGGCGCCGACGAGGGGGTGATCGGTGCTGTCCAGGCCGAATCCGCCGGCGTCACGGCGGCCGGCCGCGAGCGCGTCGGTCCAGTACCGCTGGTGCTGGAAGGCGTAGGTGGGCAGCGGGACCCGGCGGGCTCCGGAGCCGGCGAAGAACGCCTCCCAGTCGACGGGCACGCCTCGGGCGTACAGCGTGCCGATGCCGTCGGCCAGCGCGGTCGGTTCGGGCCGGTCGGGGCGCTGGAGGGCCTGGAGGGTGATGTCGTCCCGGTCCGCGAGCATCGTTTGGGCGAGGGCGGTGAGGACGCCGCCGGGGCCGATCTCCACGATGGTCCGCACCCCCTGGTCGTACAGGGTGGTGACGGCGTCGGCGTAGCGGACGGCCTGCCGGATCTGGGTCACCCAGTAGTCCGCCGACCGCAGATCCTCACCCTCCACCAACCGGCCCGTCACGGTCGAGACCACCCCCAGGCGAGGCGCCTCATACCGCACCTCCTTCGCCACCGAACGGAACTCCTCCACCATCCCGTCCATCAACGGCGAATGAAACGCATGCGACACCTCAAGCCGACGCGTCCGCCGACCCGGCAACGCAGCCAACACCTCCTCCACCGCAGCATCCACACCCGAAACCACCACCGCCGACGGACCGTTCACGGCCGCCACACCCACCGCATCACCACGCCCACCGATCGCCGCCAGC
>NZ_JBEXSH010000054.1:3068-19571 GCF_040613555.1 Streptomyces sp. NPDC006265 | reverse complement strand
GGCGCCTCGCGCTCGGCGCGTGCGTACTCCCGGGCGATCATCTGCCAGTCGAAGACGGCGTTGTGCGCGACGAGGACCCGGCCCGCCAGCCGGGCGGTGAACTCCTCGGCGATGTCCGGGAAGAGGGGCGCCCCCTCGAGCGCCTCGCTCGTCAGTCCGTGGATCCACACCGGTCCCGGGTCGCGCTCGGGGTTGACGGTCGTGTACCAGTGGTCCTCGACCTCGCCGCGCTCGTCCAGCCGGTAGACCGCCGCGGAGATGATGCGGTCGTCCCGGGCCAGGCCCGTGGTCTCCACGTCAACGACCGCGTACCCCTTGGGATACGCGGCCGGCCACGGCGTGGCGGAGAACACTGCGGTCGTGAGGTCTTCCAGCATGGTTCCTGAGGATACGGGCCGCGACTGACAGCCCCGTCCGCCAGGTGCCCCCGCAGGGGTCCTCAGACGCCCCCTCAGGCGTCTTGTCCGGTCTGTCCGTTCACGAGGCGTACGTCTGATCGATACTCAGTCGATCAGACGTACGTCGCGTCCGTCGGCGTCCCTCTTCGTCCTGAACCGCATTGGCAGTGGTCGCCAAGGAGCAAGCGCGTACCGTCGGTCATGCGCGTGCCGGCGTCCTGGCCCTCGGATACACGGCCGCCTCGTCACGACCGTCGCGCTGCTGTGGCCGGACCTGCCCGCCGGCCTGCGGGTGCCCGTCGCCGGGTACAGCGTCCTGCTCACCGCCATGGCGTACCGGTCCGCCACCCGGCTCGGCCTCTTCACCGGGCTCGGCGGGGCGTTGTTCCTGCTGTCCGACACCCTCATCGCGACCGGTGTCGCCGAGTGGCCGCAGCTGCCCGCGCCGGACTTCTGGGTCATGCTCACGTACCTCGCCAGGCCCTGCTGGCCGGCGGCACCGTCGGGGCGCTCCACGCGCGCAGGGCACCGGCCGCGACGTACGGAGAGATGCGCACCGTCTGAGACCGGCCCACGCACCGGCGTCACCAGCGGATGGGTACCGGAAGCACCGTCAGCAGACCGGACGCCGCGACCGCCAGGCCCAGGGCGGCGACCTCGGCCCCGGCCGGCGCGCAGGCGGTCAGCGGGTCGGCCGCCCGGCGCAGCCGCCGCCGGGCCCACACGGCGAGGGCGGCGACGACCACCACGAGGAGCACCTTGGCGAGCAGCGCCCGGCCGTAGGCCGTCCCCGTCAGCTGCTCCAGGACCGTCTCCGGCGGCATCCGGCGCAGTGAACTGCACACGCCCGTCGCGGTGATGGCGGCGAGCAGCACGACCGCCACGCGCGCGTAGAGACCCAGCAGGGCCGCACCGGCCGACGTGCCGTCACGGCCGGACCGGAGCCGCAGGATGCGCAGCGCGTGGAGGAGCCCGCCCGCCCACAACGCCGCGCAGGTCAGATGGACGAGCGTCAGAGCGGAGCCGGTCAGCGGGCTGTGCTCGGTCGTGGGATGGGCGCGCAGGGCCTCGGCGACGACCACGGCGGCCAGCGGCCACGCCTGCGTGACCGGCCGGCGTGACACGGCGCACAGCCCCGCCACGAGGAACGCGTTGACCTCCAACAGGGCCAGCTTGCCGTCCCGGGACGCGTGGAGTCCGCCGACGTCGACGTCCGACACGTCGCCCGGCACGAGATTACCGGTGGCCACGACCGTGGCGAGTCCGAGGGCGGCGACGAAACCGGCCGCGGCGGCGAAGGGGGACCAGCTGCGGGGCACAGCCGGGTGCCCGGCCTCCGTGCCGGGCAGCGAACGCGCAAGCCGGTTCACGAACAGTTCGCCGACGGGGATGCACAGCGCCGCGAACAGCACGGTGCGCAGCAGGGCCATGCCGCCGGCGCCGGGCACTTCGGCCTCGCCGGTGCCGTGCAGCGCGGCGGAGGGGCCGAGCAGCGGCATCGAGGCGGCCAGTGCCACCAGCACCAGGACGGCGACGGCCCGGCCCGCACCGGTGGGCCGCAGCGGGCCGCGCGGATCGGTCACCCCGGGTATGGGTCTTGGCGAAGTCACCCCAGGATCTTCACCAACCTCCACACGTCCGGGCAAGTCGGCGGAACTCAATCAACCCGGGGCGCGGCCGACCACCACAGCCGCACCTCCTTGTACTCGTCCCTAGGCCGCAGATCCCACCCCTGTGCGAGCGCGACGTCGGCGACGTACCACCCGCCGACCCCCCGGTAGTCCCGCAGGGATATCGCACACTCCACCGGAGGTCTCGGCTTCTTCGGCACGATCGGCGCGGAGGCCCGGGCGGTCCACTTGCCCACCACCTTCTCCACGCGCGCCTTGTAGTACTCGACGTCCCCCTCGTGACGCAGCTCCGGCCAGGACACGCACCAGGAGGCCAGCCACCCGACGCGGTCCGTCGTCCAGCCCATGGCGTCGAGGTAGCGGCGTTCAAGGGTGTTGCTGAAGACAGTGATCACCTCGGCGAACATACCGACCACGAGGAACACGGCCACCACTGCCGCCCACAGCACACACACCACCGGAAACCACACCACACTCCCGGCGAACCGCAGGGCCAACTGCCACTGCGGCCGCGCGGGTCGGGCTGTCCAGGTCGCCGGATCTTCGTACACGTCCATGACAAGAAATCCTGCCGCAGACACGAAACGGGCCGGACGGATACCCCCGTCCGGCCCGGATCACCTTCACACGAGCTCTACTTGGTCACCGCGTCCAGCGCGTCCGCGATGCCCCAGCCGTAGAAACCGTTGCGGTTCTTCGAGCCCTCGCACACCGCGTCGATCTTGCCGTCGCCGTTGATGTCGTACGGGTCCGTGCACGGCGTGGCGTCGGCCTCCGCGTACAGCAGGGCCTTCACCAGGGCCGGAGAGGCGTACGGGTGCGTCGACTTGATGAGCGCGGCCACGCCCGCGACATGCGGGGACGCCATCGACGTACCGGCCATGTAGCCCCACTTGCCGCCCGGCAGCGTGCCCAGGATGAGGCCGCTCGTGGCCGGCGCGTCCGGCTTCTGGTAGGCGGTCGAGTCGCCGCCCGGGGCGGCCATGTCGATGACGCCCAGACCGTGGTTGGAGAAGGACGACTTGATGCCCTTCGCGCCCGTCGAGGCGACCGTGACGACCCCCGGCAGCTGTGTCGGGATGTCGAGGCACTTCGAGGGGTCGACGACCCGGTCGCCCGGCGTGGTGTCGTTCGGGGACGACGGGTCGGTGATCTCGTCGGAGGCGAGGTCGTAGTTCTCGTTGCCCGCCGCGGCGACGTTGACCGCGCCCTTCTTCTCCGCGTACCGCGAGGCCCGGCCGACGGCCTCCACGAGCGCCTTCTGGTCCGGGTCGTTCTTGCAGTTGAAGTACCAGGGGTCCGTGTAATAGCTGTTGTTCGTGACGTCGACCCCGTGCTCGGCCGCCCACACGAAGCCGCAGACCACGGCCTCGGTGTAGAAGAAGCCGGCCGTGGTGGACACCTTGATGCCGGAGACCTTCACCCCGGGCGCGACACCGGTCATGCCGACGCCGTTCTTGGCGGCGGCGATCTCACCGGCGACGTGCGTGCCGTGCGGGCTCTCCTCGGCGCTCGGCCGCCAGGCCCCGTCGGCCGTGTCCGGCTTGCCCGACACGCAGTTGACCGACGCCTTGCGGTCGAAGTTGGGCGCGATGTCGGGGTGGGTGTCGTCGACACCGGTGTCGATCACGGCGACCGTGACCTTCTTGCTGCCCAGCGTCTTCTCGTGCGCCTTGTCCGCCTTGATGGCCGGCAGGTCCCACTGCTGGGGCTGGAGCGGGTCCTGCCCGGCGGGGGCGTCGGCCGCGGCGACCTCGGCCGCGCTCAGGACCTTCGGCGCGCCCAGGTCACCGGTCGACGCTGACGGGAGCGGCGCGGTACGGGTGGCGCCCGCCGACTGCACGCCGCGCACCTTGCGGATGGTCTTGGCGAAGTCGGCGTTCGAGGAGTGGACGACGATGACGCCGATCTGGTCGTACGACGTCACGATCGTGCCGCCGGCCTTCACGACGGCCTTCTTCACGTACGCCGAAGTGCCGTGTCCCGGCCTGACGTTGACGACATAGCTGAGCGGGGCCGCGTCGGCCCGGGCCGCCGCGGCGGGAGCGGGGGCGTCCTCGGCTGCCGTGGCCGCGGTGTTCGGCAGGAACGCGAGGGCCGTGGCCATGGCCATCCCGGCCGGGATCGCGACGGCGCGACGGTAGCGCGCGTACGGCGCAGTCATGGTGTCTCCAGTTCGTTCACGGTACGAGCTGATCTTGCGAGGGGTCCCGGTGAGCGGTCGGGTCACTTGACCGCGCGCAGCGCGTTGACGATGCCGTACCCGTAGAAGCCGTTGAGGCGCTTGCCGCCCTTGCAGACCGCGTCCTGCGTGCCGTCGCCGTCCTGGTCGTAGGAGGCGGGGCAGGCGGTCTCGTCGGCCTGCGCCTTCAGCAGCGCCTGGAGCTGGGCCGGAGACGCCCAGGGGTGCTTGGACTTCAGCAGCGCGGCGACTCCGGAGGCGTGCGGCGAGGCCATCGAAGTGCCTTGCAGGAAGCCCCACGTGCCGTTCGGCAGGGTGGACAGGATGCGGCCGTTCTTCGAGGGCGTGTCCGGGATCTGGTAGCGCCCGTCGCCACCCGGCGCCGCGACGTCGACGACGCCCTTGCCGTACGTCGAGAAGTACGACTTGACGTTGTCGACACCCGTCGAGCTCACCGTGACGACACCCGGCAACTGGTTCGGCACGTCGAAGCACTCGTGCGGGTCGATGGTGCGCTCGACCGGGGTGGAGTCGTCGGGGCTGGAGTCGTCGACGATCGCGTCCGAGTCCAGGTCGTGGTTGGAGTTGCCCGCGGCGGCGACGTTGAGCGTGCCCTTCTTCTGGGCGTACAGCTGCGCCCGGTTGACCGCGTCGACGATGGCCCGCTGGTCCGGGTCGTCCATGCAGTTGTACAGCCACGGGTCGACGTAGTAGCTGTTGTTCGTGATCTCGACGCCGTGGTCGGCGGCGAACACGAACGCGCACACGACGCTCTCCGGGTAGAAGAGGCCGTTCGCCCGGTCGGTCACGTTGATGCTGGACACCTTCACACCGGGAGCGACGCCCGCGACGCCCACGCCGTTGCGGGCGGCGGCTATCTCCCCCGCGACGTGCGTGCCGTGGTAGTCCTCGGCGGTGTACGGACGCCAGGCGCCCTCGCTGGTGTCGGGCTTGCCGCCGGCGCAGTTGGCGGACTGCGACGCGGAGAAGTTCGGGGCGATGTCGGGGTGGGTGTCGTCCACGCCGGTGTCGATCACGGCGACGGTCACCTTGCGGCTGCCCGGGTTGATCTGAGCGGCCTTGTCGGCGCCGATCGCGCGCAGGTCCCACTGGTCCGCCTCGAGGGGCTCGCTCTCGGGCGTCTTCGCCGAGGCGGCCTCGGTGCGCTCGGCCTGGGCTCCCGTCAGGTACTCGACGGCGCCCTCCTCCTTCGTCCCCGCGGCCGTCAGCGGCGTCGTCCGCGTCGCACCCGCCGACTGCACGCCGCGCGCCTTGCGGACGGTCTTGGCGAAGTCGGGGTTCGAGGAGTAAACGACGATGACGCCGATCCGCTCGTACGTGGTCACGACCGAACCGTCGGCCTTCGCGATCGCCTTCTTCACCGACGCGATCGTGTGGCGGCCCACCTTGGTGTTGACGACGTACGCCAGCTTCGGCGCGTCCGCCGTCCGGGTGGCCGACTCCGCCCGCGGGGCCGCCGACGCGGCGGTCGGCAGGAAGCCCAGCGAGGCCGTCAGGGACAACACGACGGGCACGGCGAGAGCGAGCCGGTGTCTGGAACGCAAGTGAGACATGGGGTCTCCACATCCTCCGGAAACGAAACCGGCCCGAGGCACAGGTGGTGCTCGGGCAGGTACATGACGTGGTGGTGCAGGGTGAAGCTATCCCGGCCTCTCGCTGGCCAGCAACGCTTTGTCGAAACGACTTCGGAAAGAACGCCGGGCGATTGAACCGGTTCTCCCGTGCCGCCGTGACGTTGAACAAGGAGCGCGAGGACACTCGCCTCCGCCTCCGTTCACAACCGCTTCCGTCATTGCGAGGAGACCTCGTGGCCACCGACGCACCGCCCCCCTCGAAAGAGCAACACAAGCTCCCCTCACCCGAGGAGTTCGCCGAGGTGCACGAGAGCGCGGAGTTCGGTGAACTGCGCCGCTCCTACCGCTCCTTCGCCTTCCCCCTGACCGTCGGCTTCATCGCCTGGTACCTGCTGTACGTCCTGCTCTCGAACTACGCGGGCGGCTTCATGGGCACCAAGCTGTTCGGCAACATCAACGTCGCCCTCGTCTTCGGCGTCGCCCAGTTCGTCACCACGTTCCTCATCGCCTGGTGGTACTCGCGGCACGCCGCCGCGAAGCTCGACCCCAAGGCCGAGGCCATCAAGACCCGGATGGAGAGCGGCGCATGAGCCCCGTACAGCACACCCTCATCGCGGCGAACGAGGCCAGCGAGCACCGCCCGCTGATCATCACCCTGTTCGCGCTGTTCGTCCTCGCGACCCTCGGCATCACCATCTGGGCGGGCCGCCAGACCAAGGACGCCGCCGACTTCTACGCCGGCGGCCGCCAGTTCAGCGCCTTCCAGAACGGCCTCGCCGTCTCCGGCGACTACATGTCCGCCGCGTCGTTCCTCGGCATCGCGGGCGCCATCGCCCTCTTCGGCTACGACGGCTTCCTCTACTCCATCGGCTTCCTGGTCGCCTGGCTGGTCGCCCTGCTCCTGGTGGCCGAGCCGCTGCGGAACTCCGGCCGCTACACCATGGGCGACGTCCTCGCGTACCGCATGCGCCAGCGCCCGGTCCGCACCGCCGCCGGCACCTCCACCATCGTGGTGTCGATCTTCTACCTGCTCGCCCAGATGGCCGGAGCGGGCATCCTCGTCTCGCTGCTGCTCGGCATCACCTCCGACGCCGGCAAGATCCTCATCGTCGCCCTCGTCGGCGTCCTGATGATCGTCTACGTCTCCATCGGCGGCATGAAGGGCACCACCTGGGTCCAGATGGTCAAGGCCGTGCTGCTCATCGGCGGCACCATCCTGATCACCTTCCTGGTACTGCTGAAGTTCAACTTCAACATCTCCGACCTGCTCGGCCAGGCCGCCGAGAACAGCGGCAAGGGCGCCGCCTTCCTGGAGCCCGGTCTCCAGTTCGGCGCGACCGGCACCTCCAAGCTGGACTTCATCTCCCTCGGCATCGCCCTGGTCCTCGGCACCGCCGGCCTGCCGCACATCCTGATCCGCTTCTACACGGTGCCCGACGCCAAGGCCGCCCGTAAGTCCGTGAACTGGGCGATCGGCATCATCGGCGGCTTCTACCTGATGACCATCGCCCTCGGCTTCGGCGCCGCCGCGCTGATCTCCCAGGACGAAATCATCGCGTCCAACCCGTCCGGAAACACGGCCGCACCCCTGCTCGCCCTGCATCTGGGCGGTGTCGACTCGACCTGGGGTGCCATCCTGCTCGCCACGATCTCGGCGGTCGCCTTCGCGACGATCCTCGCCGTCGTCGCCGGCCTCACCCTCGCCTCGTCGTCGTCCTTCGCGCACGACATCTACGCCAACGTCATCCGCAAGGGGAAGGCCTCCGGCGCTGAGGAAGTGCGTGCGGCCCGCTGGGCGACCGTCTTCATCGGCGTCGTCTCCATCGGCCTCGGAGCCCTGGCCCGCGACCTGAACGTGGCCGGGCTGGTCGCGCTCGCCTTCGCGGTCGCCGCCTCCGCCAACCTGCCGACGATCCTCTACAGCCTGTTCTGGAAGCGCTTCACCACCCAGGGCGCGCTGTGGTCGATCTACGGCGGTCTGATCGTCGCCGTCGGCCTGGTGCTGTTCTCGCCCGTCGTCTCCGGCGACCCCAAGGCGATGTTCCCCGAGGTCGACTTCGCCTGGTTCCCGCTGAAGAACCCGGGCATCATCTCCATCCCCTTCGGCTTCCTCATGGGCTGGCTCGGCACGGTCCTGTCCAAGGAGGAGCCCGACGTCAAGAAGTACGCGGAGCTGGAGGTCCGGTCCCTGACCGGCACCGGAGCCCACTGAGCACGACCCCTCCCGCGCGGCCGTGTCGTAGGAACCTCCAGGTCCCTGCGGCCCGGCCGCGCGGTGTGTCGTGGGATCGGGCCTGTGGCGTTGTCGGTGGGGTCACGTAGGCTCGCAGGTGTCGGACAAGCAGTGCCGCACGCATGATCCGCGACGAGGGAGGGGGCCCACGTGCTCATCGACACCTACGGCCGGGTGGCCACCGACCTGAGGGTCTCACTGACCGACCGGTGCAACCTGCGCTGTACGTACTGCATGCCCGAGGAGGGCCTGCAGTGGCTGGCCAAGCCGGACCTGCTTGACGACGACGAGATAGTCCGCCTGATCGACATCGCGGTCACGTCTCTCGGGATCGAGGAGGTCCGCTTCACCGGCGGCGAGCCGCTGCTGCGCCCGGGCCTGGTCGGCATCGTCGAGCGCGTCGCGGCGCTGGACGCCCGCCCCCAGATGTCGTTGACGACCAACGGCATCGGCCTCAAGCGCACGGCGGCGGCCCTGAAGGAGGCAGGCCTGGACCGGGTCAACGTCTCCCTCGACACGCTCCGCCCGGACGTCTTCAAAACCCTCACCCGCCGCGACCGCCACAAGGACGTCATCGAGGGCCTGTACGCCGCCCGCGACGCCGGCCTGACCCCGGTCAAGGTCAACTCGGTCCTGATGCCGGGGCTCAACGACGACGAGGCCCCCGACCTCCTCGCCTGGGCCGTGGAGCACGACTACGAGCTGCGCTTCATCGAGCAGATGCCCCTGGACGCCCAGCACGGCTGGAAGCGCGACGGCATGATCACGGCCGGGGACATCCTGGCCTCCCTGCGTACCCGCTTCGAACTGACCGCCGAGGGTGAGGAGAAGCGCGGCTCGGCACCGGCGGAGCGCTGGCTCGTCGACGGCGGCCCGCATGTGGTCGGCGTCATCGCCTCCGTCACCCGCCCGTTCTGCGCGGCCTGCGACCGCACCCGCCTCACGGCCGACGGCCAGGTCCGCACCTGCCTGTTCGCCCAGGAGGAGACGGACCTGCGGGCCGCGCTGCGCTCGGGCGCCCCGGACGAGGAGATCGCCCGCATCTGGCGCCTGGCGATGTGGGGCAAGAAGGCGGGAGCGGGCCTGGACGACCCGACGTTCGTGCAGCCCGACCGGCCGATGTCGGCCATCGGGGGCTAGTGCCGCGACAGGCAACGTTCGCCCCGTCACGACGCCCGGCACGCTCCCCCAAGCTCTCGACTCCGCTCGAGCAGGGGGCACCCCCACTCGGCGCACCGGCCGAAACCCCGAGTACGTCCAGTACGAGGGCTTCCGGCCGCCACGCCGAGAGCACGCACCAAACGCCGCTCCTCAACGGGCAAACGTTGCCTGCCGCGGCACTAGATGTCGGCCATCGGGGGCTAGGAGTCCCGGGACGGGGAGTCCTCGGACTCCCACTCCTTCAGTAGGACCACGTCCTTCAAAAACCCCCGCACGCCGAGGAACTGAGACAAGTGCTCGCGATGCTCCTCACAGGCCAGCCACGTCTTGCGCCGCTCCGGCGTATGGATCTTCGGGTTGTTCCACGCCAGCACCCACACGGCCTCGGCGCGGCAGCCCTTCGCGGAACAGATGGGCGTCTCGTCACTCACAGCTTCGTCTCACCACTGCACATCATCACGGCACAAAAGGCGACGCCGAGCAGCCACGGGGGGAGCTGCCCGGCGTCGGTCCGTCGCTCCGACGGGGGATGCGGAGCGCGTACGAAGTATGTCACGGGTAACCCCGAGCCCGGCACTGGAACAACATGATTGATCTGAGCTTTTCTTGAGCTTGGCGCGAAGATGCCTTCCCTTCGCGATCTCCCGTGATCGCCCCCCGAGCGCCCCTATCGCTCGGACGACTCGCTCCCCGCACCCGGCACCGGCCCGGACACGGCGTCTTCCGCGGCGGATTCCGCCGCCCCGTCACCGGAACCCGACGGCGCGATCATCGGACGCGTCTGCGACACCACGTACGTCGACGGCAGAGACGGCGCGTTCTCGCGCCCCGCGTTCGCGATCACCACCGCGATGTACGGCAGCACCAGCCCGAGCACCAACGCCACGATGGCGACGTGCCGTTCGACGTTCCACAACGTGGCCGCGAGGATCACGGAGATCGTGCGGACCGTCATCGAGATCACGTACCGGCGCTGCCGCCCGCGTACGTCCTCCTGGAGTCCCGTCCGGGCGCCGGTGATCCGGAAAACCTGGACGTTGCCGCCGCCATGCTGCTTCCGCATCACATTCCACCATCCGCCCGTATCGGACTCTCCCCGCCCCGTAGCCGTCCCCATCCGGTCGGGGAAACCTGACCAGGACAGCTCCCACGTTACGCCGCGCCTGCCCCGGCTACGAGACCGGGTGGCGCACCGCCGGGGCGAACGGTCTGCGCCGTCCCGCGGACGGCCCGCGTCGGAATGCGGCGTACGGTTCCTGGGCCGACACTGGCCGTAGTGCTCACGTCGAGCCGCACGAGGAGGCAGCGATGGGCTGGTTGTGGGCGATCATCGTAGGACTGGTACTCGGCCTGATCGCCAAGGCGATCATTCCGGGCAAGCAACACATTCCCCTGTGGCTGACCGTCATCCTGGGCATGATCGGCGCCATCGCCGGCAACGCCATCGCCCGGGCGGCCGGCGTCGACGCCACATCGGGAATCGACTGGTGGCGGCACGTCTTCCAGCTGGTGATGGCGATCATCCTCGTCGGTCTGGGCGACCGGGCCTGGACGGCGGCCAGGGGAAACAAACAGAGGGCATAACGGGGCGTACGGCGAAGGGGGCGGCCTCCGCAACGGAGACCGCCCCCTTCCTCACGCTCTCAGCCGCCCGTGACCTCGACCGCGGCCAGGTTCTTCTTGCCCCGGCGCAGCACCAGCCAGCGGCCGTGCAGCAGATCCTCCTTGGCGGGGACGGCGTCCTCGCCGGCGACCTTGACGTTGTTCACGTAGGCGCCGCCCTCCTTGACCGTGCGGCGCGCGGCCGACTTGCTGGCCACCAGGCCGACCTCGGCGAAGAGATCCACGGCCGGACGGAGCTCGGCGACCTGGATGTGCGGCACCTCCGACAGGGCCGCCGCCAGCGTCTTCTCATCGAGCTCCGCCAGATCGCCCTGCCCGAACAGGGCCCTGGACGCGGCGATCACGGCGGCCGTCTGACCGGCGCCGTGCACCAGCGTCGTCAGCTCCTCGGCCAGCGCACGCTGCCCGGCCCGGGCCTGTGGACGCTCCTCGGTCTGCCGCTCCAGCTCCTCCAGCTCCTGGCGGGAGCGGAAGGACAGGATGCGCATGTACCGGGAGATGTCCCGGTCGTCCACGTTCAGCCAGAACTGGTAGAACGCGTACGGCGTCGTCATCTCCGGGTCGAGCCAGACGGCGCCGCCCTCGGTCTTGCCGAACTTGGTGCCGTCCGCCTTGGTCATCAGCGGCGTCGCCAGCGCGTGCGCGGTCGCGTCCGGCTCCAGGCGGTGGATCAGGTCCAGGCCCGCCGTGAGATTGCCCCACTGGTCGCTGCCGCCCTGCTGCAGCGTGCAGCCGTAGCGCCGGTACAGCTGGAGGAAGTCCATGCCCTGGAGCAGCTGGTAGCTGAACTCCGTGTAGCTGATGCCCTCCGAGGACTCCAGGCGCCGGGCCACGGAATCCTTCGTCAGCATCTTGTTGACACGGAAGTGCTTGCCGATGTCACGGAGGAACTCGATCGCGGAGAGGTTCTCCGTCCAGTCGAGGTTGTTGACCATGACGGCCGCGTTCTCGCCCTCGAACTCCAGGAACGGCTCGATCTGGGCGCGCAGTTTGGCGACCCAGCCGGTGACCGTCTCGGGGTCGTTCAGCGTGCGCTCCGCGGTCGGGCGCGGGTCGCCGATCAGGCCCGTGGCACCGCCGACCAGCGCCAGCGGCCGGTGACCGGCCTGCTGGAGCCGGCGCACGGTGAGCACCTGCACCAGGTGCCCCACGTGCAGCGACGGCGCCGTCGGGTCGAAACCGCAATAGAACGTGACGGGACCGTCCGCGAGCGCCTTGCGCAAAGCGTCCTCGTCAGTGGACAGGGCGAACAGCCCGCGCCACTTCAGCTCGTCGACGATGTCCGTCACGGTTCTCGTATCTCCTTGAGTTGGTTCGTAACCAGGTACGAGGTTATACGCCCTGGCTGACAGAGCTCATATTGAAGTCGGGCACCCGCAGAGCCGGCATCGCGGCCCTGGTGAACCAGTCGCTCCATTCCCGCGGCAGCGTCTTCTCGGTCCGCCCCGCCTCCGTGGCCCGGCCCAGCACCCCGACCGGCGACTCGTTGAACCGGAAGTTGTTCACCTCGCCCGTCACCTCGCCGTTCTCGACCAGGTAGACGCCGTCCCGGGTCAGACCGGTGAGCAGCAGTGACGCCGGGTCGACCTCGCGGATGTACCACAGGCAGGTCAGCAGCAGCCCGCGCTCGGTGTTCGCGACCATCTCGTCCAGGGAGCGGTCCTCACCCCCGTCCAGGACGATGTTGTCGATGCCCGGCGCCACGGGCAGGCCGGTCAGCCCCGCGCTGTGCCTGCTGGTCGTCAGATGCCGAAGCTCGCCCTCGCGCATCCACTCCGTGGCCGCCAGCGGCAGTCCGTTGTCGAACACCGACTGATCGCCCCCGGAGGAGTGCGCGATCACGAAGGGCGCCGACTCCAGGCCCGGCTCGTTCGGGTCGCTGCGCAGGGTCAGCGGCAGGTCGGTCAGCTTCTCGCCGACCCGCGTGCCCCCGCCCGGCTTGGAGAACACCGTGCGGCCCTCGACCGCGTCCCGGCCCGACGCCGACCACATCTGGTAGATCAGCAGGTCCGCCACGGCCGTCGGCGGCAGCAGCGTCTCGTAACGCCCGGCGGGCAGCGCCACGCGCCGCTCGGCCCACCCGAGGCGCACGGCCAGCTCCGCGTCCAGGACCGCCGGGTCGACGTCCTTGAAGTCCCGCGTGGAGCGCCCGGCCCACGCGGACCGGGTCCGGTCCGGTGACTTGGCGTTCAGCTCCAGCGTCCCGTTCGGCTGGTCGTGCCGCAGCCGCAGCCCCGTGGACGTGCCGACGTACGAGGACACCAGCTCGTGGTTGGCGAAGCCGTACAGCTCGCGCCCGCCCGCCCGCGCGCGTGCGAAGGCCTCGCCGAGGGCGGGAGCGAAGTCGGCGAACACGGCGGAGGAGGTCTCGACGGGCGCCTCCGTGAACTCCGGCGACTGCGCCACGCCCGTGACCAGCGGCTGCGCGTCCTCGGCGGGCCCTGCGCCGCGTGCGGCGGCCTCGGCGGCCCGCACCAAGGGCTCCAGCTCGTCGGGGGTCACGGCGGACCGCGACACGACCCCGGAGGCCGTGCCCTCCTTGCCGTCGATGGTGGCGACGACGGTGAGCGTGCGCCCGCGGGTGACGCCGTTCGTGGTCAGCGCGTTGCCCGCCCAGCGCAGGTTCGCGGTGGACTGCTCGTCGGCGATGACGACACAGCCGTCCGCCCGGGACAGTTCGAGGGCGCGCTCGACGACCTCGTGCGGCTTGCTGGAACGCGCGCTCATCGACCGGCCTCCTGGGTCGTGTCCAGACTGTGCTTTCCCGGGGGCGGTGACATCAGCGGCTGCCGCCGCGGGCCCCCGGACCCCCAGCCGATGCTGCAGCTGATGTTCATCGACCGGCCTCCTGGGTCGTGTTCAGAATGTTGACGCCCTTGAAGAGGGCCGACGGGCAGCCGTGGGAGACGGCCGCGACCTGCCCCGGCTGGGCCTTGCCGCAGTTGAAGGCGCCGCCGAGCACATAGGTCTGCGGCCCGCCCACCGCGGACATCGAGCCCCAGAAGTCGGTGGTCGTCGCCTGGTAGGCGACATCGCGCAGCTGCCCGGCGAGCCGCCCGTTCTCGATGCGGTAGAAGCGCTGACCGGTGAACTGAAAGTTGTAGCGTTGCATGTCGATCGACCAGGACCGGTCGCCGACGACGTAGATGCCGCGCTCCACACCCCCGATCAGGTCCTCGGTCGACATTCCGGCCGGGTCCGGCCGCAACGACACGTTGGCCATGCGCTGCACCGGCACATGCCCGGGGGAGTCGGCGTAGGCGCAGCCGTTGGACCGCTCGAAGCCGGTGAGCTTCGCGATCCGCCGGTCCAGCTGGTAGCCGACGAGCGTGCCGTCCTTGACCAGGTCCCAGGACTGGCCCTGGACGCCCTCGTCGTCGTAGCCGATGGTGGCCAGACCGTGCTCGGCGGTGCGGTCGCCGGTGACGTTCATCAGCTCCGAGCCGTAGCGCAACTTGCCGAGCTGGTCGAACGTGGCGAAGGAGGTGCCGGCGTAGGCGGCCTCGTAGCCGAGCGCCCGGTCGAGCTCGGTGGCGTGCCCGATGGACTCGTGGATGGTCAGCCACAGGTTGGACGGGTCGACGACCAGGTCGTACAGGCCCGGCTCCACGCTCGGCGCGCGCATCTTCTCGGCGAGCAGCTCCGGGATCCGCTCCAGCTCGCCCGCCCAGTCCCAGCCGGTGCCCGTCAGGTACTCCCAGCCGCGTCCCACCGGCGGCGCGAGGGTGCGCATGGAGTCGAACTCGCCGCTCGACTCGTCCACCGACACGGCGTTGAACACCGGGTGCAGCCGCACCCGCTGCTGTGTGGTCACCGTCCCCGCGGTGTCCGCGTAGAACTTGTTCTCGTGGACCGTGAGCAGTGAGGAATCGACGTGGTCGACGCCGTCGGCCGACAGCAGCCGGGCACTCCACTGCGCGATCAGCCCGGCCTTCTCCTCGTCGGGCACGGAGAAGGGGTCGGTCTCGTACGACGAGATCCACGTCTTCTCGGCGTGCACCGGCTCGTCGGCCAGCTCGACACGCTCGTCCGATCCGGCCGCCTTGATCACCTGGGCGGACAGCCTGGCCATCGCCACCGCCTGCCCGGCGACCCGGGCGGCGGCGTCCATGGTGAGGTCGACGCCGGACGCGAAGCCCCATGTACCGCCGTGCACCACCCGCACCGCGTACCCGAGGTCGGTGGTGTCCGACGACCCGGCGGGCTTGGCGTCCCGGAACCGCCAGGAGGCGCCTCGCACCCGCTCGAACCGTAAGTCCGCGTGCTCGGCGCCCAGCGCACGCGCGCGTGCGAGGGCCGCGTCGGCGAGGGCGCGTAGGGGGAGGGCCGTGAAGGCCTCGTCGATGGTATGAGGCACCGCCGTCTCTTTCTGTCGAGGTGACCGTGGTTGCCGTACGTCGTGACTGCTCCGCATCATGTCGTCCATCCCGCGCGCGGGCCACGAGTTTGCGGGGCCGGACCGGCGGGTTTCTGTAGGGACCCGACAGTGAGTCCCGTACGGCACTGTCGGTGCCCGATTGTCCGCGGACGTGCCCGGACCGATAGGTTTTCGAAGAAGCCGCCTGTCATCACCGCCTGTCGTCCAGGCGACCGGGCGGGCATCAGACCGCTATCGAAAGGGTGATCCGTTGAGCCGCTCGGTTCTCGTCACCGGAGGCAACCGGGGCATCGGCCTCGCCATCGCCCGCGCTTTCGCCGATGCCGGCGACAAGGTCGCCATCACATACCGCTCGGGTGAGCCGCCGGCCGCCCTGACGGAATTGGGCTGCCTGGCCGTCAAGTGCGACATCACCGACGCCGAGCAGGTGGAGCAGGCCTACAAGGAGATCGAGGAGGCCCACGGTCCCGTCGAGGTCCTCATCGCCAACGCCGGCATCACCAAGGACCAGCTCCTGATGCGCATGTCCGAGGAGGACTTCACCTCGGTCATCGACACCAACCTCACCGGCACCTTCCGGGTCGTGAAGCGCGCCAACCGCGGCATGCTGCGCGCCAAGAAGGGCCGCGTGGTGCTCATCTCGTCCGTCGTCGGTCTGTACGGCGGCCCCGGCCAGTCGAACTACGCCGCCTCCAAGGCCGCCCTGGTCGGCTTCGCGCGCTCCCTCGCCCGTGAGCTGGGCTCGCGCAACCTCACCTTCAACGTCGTCGCGCCCGGCTTCGTCGACACCGACATGACCAAGGTGCTCACCGACGAGCAGCGCGAAGGCATCGTGAAGCAGGTGCCGCTCGGCCGGTACGCGCAGCCGGAGGAGATCGCCGCGACGGTGCGGTTCCTCGCCTCGGACGACGCCTCGTACATCACTGGAGCCGTCATTCCGGTTGACGGCGGACTGGGAATGGGTCACTGATCACCATGAGCGGAATTCTCGAGGGCAAGCGCATCCTGATCACGGGTGTGCTGACGGAGTCCTCCATCGCCTTCCACACCGCCAAGCTGGCCCAGGAGCAGGGCGCCGAGATCATCCTCACGGCGTTCCCGCGGCCCACGCTGACCGAGCGCATCGCCAAGAAGCTCCCCAAGCCCACCAAGGTCATCGAGCTCGACGTCACCAACGACGAGCACCTCGGGCGGCGGCGCGGACGCAAGAGCCCCCGGGTGAACGCCCGGCCCGAGCGGGGGGCGCTCCAAACCCTTATGCCCCAACCCCCCCCCCGGGCGCCCCAACAACACAAAACCGGG
>NZ_JBEXSH010000054.1:0-3058 GCF_040613555.1 Streptomyces sp. NPDC006265 | reverse complement strand
CTTCAGTCGTCGCCCGTTCCGGTGACGTACGGCGTGTAGTGCGCGGGCGTGTGGTCGATCGGCAGGCCGGGCCGCCAGGCGGTGTGCACTCCATCGGCTTCGCCCCGCAGGACGCCCTCGGCGGCAACTTCCTCAACACGCCGTTCGAGTCGGTCGCCACGGCCATGCACGTCTCGGCGTACTCCCTGAAGTCGCTCACGATGGCCTGCCTGCCGCTGATGCAGAACGGCGGCTCCGTCGTCGGTCTGACGTTCGACGCGCAGTTCGCCTGGCCGCAGTACGACTGGATGGGCCCGGCCAAGGCCGCCCTGGAGGCCACCAGCCGCTACATGGCCCGTGACCTGGGCAAGCAGAACATCCGCTGCAACCTGGTCTCGGCCGGTCCGCTCGGCTCCATGGCCGCCAAGTCCATCCCGGGCTTCAGCGAGCTGGCCTCCGTGTGGGACGACCGCTCCCCGCTGGAGTGGGACCTGAAGGACCCCGAGCCCGCCGGCCGCGGCGTCGTGGCGCTGCTGAGCGACTGGTTCCCGAAGACCACCGGCGAGATCATCCACGTGGACGGCGGTCTGCACGCCATCGGCGCCTGATCTCCCCCGCGTCACCGACGCCCCGTTCCCCGCAGCGCGCGGGGAGCGGGGCGTCACCCGTCCGGCGCAGCCGACCGGGCGGGACAGGCCCACAACTGGGCACTCTGGAGTACGCGTTCACCACCCGAGCCCCTCCCCAGCACGGCAGAGGAGGTCCCCTTGTGCGCTTGTCCCGCCGCATGGCCTCACTGTCCGTCGCAGCCGCGCTCGTGCTGACCCTGGCGTACGAGGCGGTGCCCCACGCGCGCGTGCCCGCCGACGACCACGAGTCGGCGGACCCCTTCGGTGCCGCGTGCCGGATCCGCGTGACCGGGTCCAGGGTGACCGTGTACTGCCACAACCCTTACCCGGAGCCCGACCGGGTGAGCCTGCACGTCGAGTGCGTCCGCTGGTGGGACATCGACACCGACAGCTCACCGGTCGAGGCCGGGCCCGCGCAGACCGTGCGGCTGACGGGGCGGTGCTGGAAAGAGGTCGGCGACGTGTGGATCAGTCACCGGCGGGAGAGCTGATCCCGCCCGGCCGGCACAGGAACGGGTAGCGGGCCGCCTCCGCCGCCGCCGTGTCCGCCTCGCCCGCGCGGATCGCCTCCAGCAGCCGCCCGTGGTCCATGTACGTCTCCGGCGTCAGCTTCTCGCCGACGTCCTCGCGCAGCCAGTCCCGCAGCACCTCGCCCAGGTCCGCGTACATGGCCGTCATCACGTCGTTGCGGGACGCGGACACCACGGCCAGGTGGAACGTCGCGTCCGCGGTCACAAAGGCCTCCTTGTCGCCCGACTCCCAGGCCTCCTCACGCCGCAGCAGCAGCGCGTCGAGCTGCTTGAGGTCCTTCTCCGTGCGCCGCTCGGCGGCCAGCCGGGCGGCGGCCGACTCCAGTGTGGAGCGCAGCTCGGCGATGTGCCGGGGGTCGGCCTCGGCGAACCGCCGCTGCATCACGCCCGCCAGCTCGCTCGTCGCCACGACGTACGTGCCGGAACCCTGGCGGATGTCCAGCAGACCGTTGTGCGACAGGGCACGGACGGCCTCACGGACCGTGTTGCGGGCGACGCCCAGCTGCTCGACCAGTTCCGGCTCGGTGGGAATCCGGGAGCCCACCGGCCACTCGCCCGAGGTGATCTGGGCCCGCAGCGCGGCGATGACCTGCTCGGACAGGGCCGAGCGGCGGGGATGGCTCAGGGGCATGGCACACCTTCGCACGACCGGGGCGCCCTGGGGCAGCCGGGGAGTGGACAGTCAATCATCCCATGATTCTATGATGGGTCTCATGCCTAGTGAGGAAACCCGGACCATGACGCCCCCGACCGTACGCAGCTCGGCCGCGCACGACGCCGGGAAGACGGGCGGCGCGTCCACACGCGCGTGGACGATGCGACTGCTCGTCCTCGGCATCGTGCTGTCCGCGCTGAACCTCCGGCCCGCCATCACCAGCCTCGGCGCCCTCCTGGAGGAGGTCCGCGACGGGCTGGGCATGAGCGGCAGCGTGGCCGGGCTGCTCACCTCCGTGCCGCCGCTGTGCTTCGCCGTCTTCGGCGTCATGGCCCCGCGGCTCGCCCGCCGCTTCGGGGCCGGCGCCGTGGTGTGCGCCGGCATGGCCGCCATCGCCACCGGCCTGCTGATACGGCCGTACGCGGGCGGCACGGCCGGCTTCCTGGCAGGCAGCGCCCTGGCCCTCATGGGCATCGCGGTCAGCAACGTCCTGATGCCGGTCATCGTCAAGCACTGGTTCCCCGACCGCGTGGGATCCATGACCGGCCTGTACTCCATGGCCCTCGCCCTCGGCACGGCCCTCGCGGCCGCGGTGACGGTCCCGCTGACCGACACCCTCGGCGGCAACTGGCAGACGGGCCTGGCCCTGTGGGCGGGGCTCGCCGTGGCAGCCGTCCTACCGTGGCTGCCCTTCGTGCGGGGGCGCGTCACGCCGCCAGGGGCGGGGGAGCAGGCCGCGGAGACAGCGAGTCAGGGCCCGGCCTCGACGCAGCACGCGCGCGTGGAGGCGCCCCGGCTGCGCATGGCCCGCAGCCGTACCGCCTGGGCCCTGGCCGTCTTCTTCGGGCTCCAGGCCACCGCCGCCTACATCACGATGGGCTGGATGGCGCAGATCTTCCGGGACGCCGGTGTCCCCGCCGGCACCGCGGGCCTGCTGCTGGCGGTCACCATGGTGATGGGCGTGCCCCTGGCCTTCGTCATACCCCGCCTGGCCACCCGGCTGCCCCACCAGGGCCCGATCGTGCTCGCCCTGGGCGTCTGCGGCCTCGCCGGCTACGCCGGGCTGTACCTCGCACCCGCCGCCGGCGCCTGGGCCTGGGCCGTGCTGCTGGGCATCGCCAACTGCGCCTTCCCGCTCGCCCTGACCATGGTCGGCATGCGGGCCAGGACCGGCCCGGGCGTGGCCCGGCTGTCGGCGTTCGCGCAGAGCACCGGCTACCTCATCTCCATCCCCGGACCTCTCCTGGTGGGCGTCCTCTACCAGC
>NZ_JBEXSH010000053.1:0-19676 GCF_040613555.1 Streptomyces sp. NPDC006265 | reverse complement strand
AGCGCGTCCGCAAGGCCGTCACCCCGCCCGGCGAGGCCCGCGAGGACATCGACATCATCTGCGCCCTCGCGGCCCGGCTCGGGCACGACTGGAAGCCTTGGCGTCCTCCGTCTTCCAGTTCCACTCCAGACGTATGCGCTCTCCGTCGAAGCCGGCGGTGCCGTCCCCGGCGGAGACCGACAGGGGGACGGAGGGGCCCGGCAGCAGGTACGTGTCGACCGGCGAGGCGGGGACCTGGTCGAGGAGCAGGGCGCTGCGCACCTCGTCCACGAAGTACTCGGCGACGCCGTAGCGGTCGGACTCCACGATCAGCTGGTAAGGGTCATGGGGCTCGGTGAGCCGGCCGCCGGTGGCGTGCAACAGCGGGTCGGCGCCGTCGCGCAGCCGCAGCCTGAGCCGCCCCGACTTCTTGCCCTGCTCCAAGGAGATACCGGCCAACGCCCCCAGCGGTAGGACCAGTTGACCCAGCTCCTTGCGCAGCAGACTGACGTTCTTGTCCCGTCCGGGAGTCAGCCGTAACGCGTCCCCGTCGAAGGCCCACGTGCCGTCCTTCTGGATGATTTCCGCCATAGGGTGGATTGTTCCACCCGTCTCACGAGAGAGTGGTCCAGACCTCTTGGGGCTCAACGGCTCGTGAAGGGACACGCTTGTGAGAGATGGCCGTGTGAGACAGCACCGCAGAACGCTCCGCCTGCTCGGTGCCCTGCTGTTGGTCGCGATGGCCGCCTCGGTGACCGGGGCCGCTCCCGCATCGGCGGCATCGCCCACCCCGCTCGACCGGGTGATCCCCGCGCCCGCCTCGGTCGCCCCGGGCGGATCCCCGTACCGGATCACCCGCGGCACCCACATCCACGTCGACGGATCCCGGGATGCCCGGGGCGTCGGCGAGTACCTCGCGAAGATCCTTCGCCCCTCGACCGGCTATCGCCTCCCCGTCACCGCCCAGGGCGCCGGGGGCATCCGACTGCGCCTGGCCGAGGGCCCGTTCGGTGCCGAGGGCTACCGGCTCGACAGCGGCCGGGGCGGCGTCACCATCACCGCCGCCCGGCCCTCCGGGCTCTTCCACGGCGTGCAGACCCTGCGCCAGCTCCTGCCCGCGGCCGTCGAGAAGGACTCCGTCCAGCCCGGCCCCTGGCTCGTCGCCGGCGGCACGATCACGGACACCCCGCGCTACGGCTGGCGCGGCGCCATGCTCGACGTCTCCCGCCACTTCTTCACCGTCGAGCAGGTCAAGCGTTACATCGACCAGCTCGCCCTCTACAAGATCAACAAGCTGCATCTGCACCTCAGCGACGACCAGGGCTGGCGACTCGCCATCGCCTCCTGGCCGCGCCTGGCCACCTACGGCGGTTCCACGGAGGTGGGGGGCGGCCCCGGCGGCTTCTACAGCAAGGCCGACTACCGGGAGATCGTGCGCTACGCCTCCTCCCGCCACCTTGAGGTCGTGCCCGAGATCGACATGCCCGGCCACACCAACGCGGCGCTGGCTTCGTATGCCGAGCTGAACTGCGACGGCGTCGCACCGCCGCTCTACACCGGCACCGAGGTCGGCTTCAGCTCGCTGTGCGCCGGCAAGGAGATCACATACGACTTCGTGGACGACGTGATCCGGGAGCTAGCCGCGCTCACGCCGGGCAGGTACCTCCACATCGGGGGCGACGAGGCGCACTCCACCAGCCATGAGGACTACGTGAAGTTCATGGACCGGGTGCAGCCGATCGTCGCGAAGTACGGTAAGACGGTGGTGGGCTGGCACCAGTTGACCGGGGCGACCCCGGCGAAGGGGGCTCTCGCCCAGTACTGGGGGCTGGACGGCACCAGTGCCGAGGAGAAGGCGCGGGTCGTGAAGGCCGCGCAGAACGGGACCGGGCTGATTCTGTCCCCGGCGGACCGGGTGTACCTCGACATGAAGTACACGAAGGACACGCCGCTGGGGTTGTCCTGGGCGGGGTACGTCGAGGTGCGGCGGTCGTACGACTGGGATCCCGGGGCGTATCTGCCGGGGGTGCCGGACGGGGCCGTGCGGGGCGTTGAGGCGCCGATGTGGTCGGAGACGCTGGAGAACTCCGGGCAGGTCGAGTTCATGGCGTTCCCGCGGTTGCCCGGTGTTGCCGAGTTGGGGTGGTCGTCGGCGGCTTCTCACGACTGGGAGCGGTACAAGGGACGGCTTGCTGCGCAGGCTGAGCGGTGGGATGCGCTGGGGATTGAGTGGTATCGGTCGCCGCAGGTTCCGTGGGGGTCCGGCGGGCGGTGAATCGTCTGCGGGTGCGTGGGGGCTGGTCGCGCAGTTCCCCGCGCCCCTAAAGGATTGCGCAGTTCCCCGCGCCCCTGAATGACTGCGCAGTTCCCCGCACCCCTGAAGCGATGGGCACCCCGGAGGACCGTACTCCGGGGTGCCCATCCGGCTTGGGGGTCAGAATTCCGCGATCGGATTCCTCAGGGTGCCCACCAGCTGGAGGGCGCCCGACGGGTCCGACAGGTCCACCATCTGTTCGTTGTTGCGGAGTTGGAGGCGGTTGAGGCAGGAGAGGGCGAACTCGGGGGCGAACATGTCGTACTGCTTGAACTTGTCGGCGAGTTCGGGCATCGAGTCCTGGTAGGCGCGGGTGACGTGCGCGACCGTGTGCCAGAAGTCGTCCTCCTCCAGGATTCCCTCGGTGGCGAGGTTCGCCGCGAGGAAGCGGAAGAAGCAGTCGAAGACGTCCGTGAAGATCGACAGGAGTTTCTTGTCCTCCGGGACCTCCACGCGGAGCCGCTCGACCGTCGGCGGCAGCACCGCGTCCGGGTCCATGACCGCGATCTCCTCGGCGATGTCCTTGTAGATCGCGCGCTGCACGACCCCGTCCTTCAGCACCAGGATGACGTTCTCGCCGTGCGGCATGAACACCAGGTCGTAGGCGTAGAAGCTGTGCAGGAGGGGCGTGAAGTAGGCCTGGAGGTAGCGGCGCAGCCACTCCTTCGGGGCGAGGCCCGACTGCTCGATCAGGGCGCCCGCGACGGACGCCCCCTGGTGGTCGACGTGGACCAGGGACGCCATCGTGGCCAGGGACTCGCCCTTCCGGAGCGAGGGCACCGGGCTCTCCCGCCACAGCGCGGCGAGCATCTTGCGGTACGGCGAGTAGCGGTCCGTCGCCTGCTCGTACTCCAGGTGCCGGTAGCCGACCGCCGCGCGCTCCCGGATGATCGACAGGCCCGTGGACCGCAGTACCGGGTCGCCCTCGATGAGCTGGGCCAGCCAGTCGTTGATCGCCGGGGTGGCCTCCATGTACGCCGCCGACAGGCCGCGCATGAAGCCCATGTTGATGACCGACAGCGCGGTTTTGACGTAGTGCTTCTCGGGGCTGGTCCGGTTGAAGAACGTCCGGATGGACTGCTGGGCGAGGTACTCGTCGTCGCCCTCACCCAGGCACACCAGGTGCTTACGGGCGACCTCGGCGGCGAAAGTGACGGTGAGCTTGTTCCACCACTGCCAGGGGTGGACCGGGATGAACAGGTAGTCGGCCGGGTCGAGGTCCTGGTCGCGCAGGACGCCGTGGAAGCGCTCGACGGTCCTCTCGCCCAGCTCCTCGCGCAGGAACGACTCGTACTCGATGCCGACACCGGCCGTGAACGCGGCCCGTGACCGGTGGGCGGCCAGCCACACCAGACGGACCGGGCTCGCGGTCTCCGGCGCGTACGACAGGTACTCGTGGATGCCGAAGCCGAGCCGGCCGTTGTTGGCGACGAAGCAGGGGTGGCCCTCGGTCATGCCGGTCTCGATGGCCTGGAAGTCGCCGCGCGCCAGCTCGGCCGCCGTGGTTTTCGGCTTGGTGAGCTTGTAGCAGGTGCCGGAGAGGGTGGAGGAGATCTCCTCCAGGTAGACCGGCAGGATGTCGTCGCTCAGACCCAGGGACTTCTGCAGTTCGATGAAGAAGTCCAGTGCGGCGAGC
This sequence comes from Streptomyces sp. NPDC006265, assembly GCF_040613555.1. Classification (NCBI taxonomy): domain Bacteria; kingdom Bacillati; phylum Actinomycetota; class Actinomycetes; order Kitasatosporales; family Streptomycetaceae; genus Streptomyces; species Streptomyces sp. NPDC006265. The sequence goes on along the minus strand of NZ_JBEXSH010000053.1, from coordinate 15,747 downwards.
GGGACTTCCGTGCCGTTCCGGTGGCGGGTGATCGAGTCGGCGTCCACCTGCCAGTGGTCCAGGGCGCGGCGATCGGCGGAGAACCGGTAGCTCGTCAGGCCGTCGTCGCTGCGGACGACGTAACTCTCGCCGTCCTGCTCGGGGGTGATCAGCCGCTCGTGCGCGAACTCGGCGAGCGCTTTGCGGACCAGCAGACGGCCCGCCTGCTCCCAGCGCTCGGGGGACAGGTGTGCCACGGCGTCGGACAGGGTCATATCGCCACTCCTCGGGCAGCCAGGAACTGTGCGCGCGTGCAGAAGCTCAGCAGCGCGCGCTTCTCCGGCTTGTCGATCTCGCGCTCGGCCACGAAGCCGACGGCCTCGTTGAGCGCGTGTACCGCCTTGTTGCTCACGTCGGGCTCCACCACGACCCGTCGGGTGCGCGGTTCGGCGAACAGCTCGTCCATCACGGCGGTGATGACGGCCTTGGTGAAACCGTGGATCGGCCGGTCGGTCGGCGCCACCAGGAAGTGCATGCCGACGTCGCCGGGCTCCGGGTCGTACAGGCCTTCCAGCTCGACGTAGCGGGGGTCGTACTTCTCCATCAGGAACGCCGGGCGGCCCTGGTGCAGACCGATGTAGGCGTCGTGGTGCTCGTGCGCGGCGATCCGCATGTACTCGCGCTCGACGTCCTGGAGTTTCGCGCCCTGCATCATCCAGTAGGCCGCCTTGGGGTGGGTGACCCAGGAGTGCAGCAGCTCGGCGTCCCTCAGGGGGTCGAGCGGGCGGACGGTGAGCGTTCCGATGCCGGTGCCGGCGCTCATACGGCGAACTCCTGGAAAGCGATGCTCTTCTCGACCGGGTAGTACTCGCTGCCGAGCAGCTCGCGGATGATGTACGCGTTCCGGTAGGGGCCCATGCCCAGGTCCGGGCTGGTGATGCTGTGCGTGTGGACGGCGGCGTTCTGCAGGAAGATCCCCCGGCCGGTGACGTCGATCGCGTAGTTGCGGGCGACGTCGAAGTTGCCCTGCGAGTCGTAGACCAGGTGGTCCTTCACGGGGGCCAGGAACTCCGGCTCGGCGTACTTGTAGCCGGTCGCCAGGACCAGGCCCTGTGAGTCCAGCTCGAAGTCCTTGCCCTGCTCCTCCTGGCGGAAGCCGAGCGTGTACGTGCCGTTCTCGTACCGGGCGCTGTTCAGCGAGCAGTTGGTGAGCAGCCGGGTGGGGACCGGGCCACCGAGGTTCTTCTGGTAGAGCAGGTCGAAGATCTCGTTGATGAGGTCGCCGTCGATGCCCTTGAACAGGCCCTTCTGCTCGGCCGTGAGGCGGTAGCGGGTCGCCTCGGGCAGCTCGCGGAAGTAGTCGACGTACTCCGGGGACGTCATCTCCAGCGTGAGCTTGGTGTACTCCAGCGGGAAGAAGCGCGGGGAGCGGGTGATCCAGTTCAGCCGGTAGCCGTGGACGTCGATCTCACTGAGCAGGTCGTAGTAGATCTCGGCGGCCGACTGGCCCGAGCCGACCAGCGTGATCGAATCCTTCTTCTGCAGCTCCGCCTTGCTGTCCAGGTAACGGGAGTTGTGCAGGAAGTCGCCGCCCAGGCCCTGGCAGGCCTCGGGTATGTGGGGCGGGGTGCCGGTGCCGAGGACCAGGCGACGGGCCCGGTAGGTGTCCCCGGCGGTGGTCCGCACGACGTAGAGCTCGTCCTCGTACGTCACCTCCGCGACCGTCGTGCCGAAGCGGATGCTGCGCAGTTTGCCCGCGGCCCACCGGCAGTAGTCGTCGTACTCGACGCGCAGCGGGTAGAAGTTCTCGCGGATGTAGAACGAGTACAGCCGGCCCTTCTCCTTCAGGTAGTTCAGGAAGGAGTACGGGGACGTCGGATCGGCGAGGGTGACCAGGTCCGACATGAACGGGGTCTGGAGGTGGGCGCCGTCCAGGAACATGCCCGCGTGCCATTCGAAGTCGGGCTTCGACTCCAGGAAGACGCCGTCGAGTGCGTCGATCGGCTCGGTCAGGCAGGCCAGGCCGAGGTTGAAGGGGCCGAGCCCGATCCCCACGAAGTCATGAGTCGCGGGAAGGGGGGCCGGGTTGTCAGGACGCGCGGTCAAGGGACTCTCCCAGGTACTGCTCGGCGTGGCCGGCGATCAGATCGAGGACGGCGGCGATGTCGGATGCCTGCGTCTCGGGGTTGAGCAGGGTGAACTTCAGGTAGTGGCGGCCGCCGACCTTGGTGCCCGCGACGATGGCGTCACCGGAGGCGAACAGGGCCTTGCGGGCGTAGAGGTTGGCGCGGTCGATCTCGGCGGGGTCGGTGACGGCGGCCGGGATGTAGCGGAAGACGAGGGTGGACAGGCTCGGCTCCACGACGACGTCGAAGCGCGGGTCGGCGGCGATCAGCCGCCAGCCCTCCCGGGCCAGCTCGCATACCTCGTCGAAGAGCTGCCCGATGCCGTCGGCGCCCATGGTCCGCAGGGTCATCCACAGCTTGAGGGCGTCGAAGCGGCGGGTGGTCTGCAGGGACTTGTCCACCTGGTTGGGGATGCGCTCCTCCACCATGCGCCGCGGGTTGAGGTACTCGGCGTGGTAGGTGGCGTGGCGGAGCGTGGCGGCGTCCCGCACCAGCACGGCCGAGGAACTCACCGGCTGGAAGAAGGACTTGTGGTAGTCGACGGTGACCGAGTCGGCCCGCTCGATGCCGCTGATGCGGTCCCGGTGCTTCAGGGAGGCCAGCAGGCCGCAGCCGTAGGCGGCGTCGACGTGCATCCAGGTACCGAACTGCTCGCACAGCTCGGCGATCTCGGGCAGCGGGTCGATGGAGCCGAAGTCGGTGGTGCCGGCGGTGGCGACGACCGCCATGGGGACGAGGCCGTCCTTGGTGCAGCGCTCCAGCTCGCGGGCGAGCGCGACGGTCTGCATGCGCTTGTCGTGGTCGACGGGTATGGAGACCACGGCGTCCTGGCCGAGCCCGAGCAGCTTCGCGGACTTCTTCACGCTGAAGTGGCTGACGTCGGAGGCGAAGATGCGCAGTTTCGCCAGGGAGCCGGTCTTGGCCTCCTCGCGGGCGAGCAGCAGCGCCTGGAGGTTCGACTGGGTGCCGCCCGAGGTGAACACGCCGTCGGCGGCCGGGCCGAGGCCGATCCGCACGGTTGTCCAGTCGATCAGTTTCCGCTCGATGAGCGTGCCGCCGGCCGACTGGTCCCAGGTGTCCAGCGAGGAGTTCACGGCGGACAGGACGGCCTCGCCGAGCACGGCCGGGATGACGACCGGGCAGTTGAGGTGGGCCAGGTAGCGGGGGTGGTGGAAGTAGATCGCGTCCCGGAGGTAGACGTCCTCCAGTTCGTCGAGCACCGCGCCGGTGTCGTGCAGCGGCTGGTCGAGGTCGATCTCGTCGATGCGGGGGGCGAGCGTGTCGACGGTGATGCCGGTGAACGGCCGGTCGGTGGCGGCGAGTTTGGCGGCCACCCGCTCGACTCCGTCGGTCACGGAGCGGCGGTACTGCTCCGCGGTGGTGTCGTTGAGCAGGTGCGAGCGCATGCGGGGGTCCTCCGGTGGGGACAGTCCGGTGTGGGACGGGATGGGCTGATCTCCGGCGTCCAGAACTTAGGTAAGGCTAACCTAACTTGATCGAGGGGAGGGCAGGCCCTGCCGTGACAGTGGTCACTCGTGTCACCTCGGTGCCGGTGAGCTGCGGCTACGCTTCCGCCCGCAGCTGCTCCTCGCTCGCGCCGCGCCGCCAGTAGCCGACGAACGTCACCCTGCGGCGGTCGATCCCGCGGTCGCGCACGAAGTGCCGGCGCAGCTCCTTCACGCACCCGGACTCGCCGGCGATCCAGACGTACGGCCGCTCGGCCGCGGGCAGATGGGCGGCACGGAGGACGTCGAGGGTCATGGGGGACCCCTCGGTGCCCCTCTCGTCCCTGACCAGCCAGGTGATCTCGGCGTCGGCCTCGGTCGCCAGGTCCTGGATGTCGCCGGCGTGCGGGACCTCCAGCCAGACCCGGGCGCGGGTGCCGGCGGGCAGCGCCTCGACGATGGCCGAGGCGGCCGGTACGGCGGTCTCGTCGCCCCAGACGACGACGAGGTCGGTGTCCTCGGGCGGCCTGAACCGGATCGCCCGGTTGTCGGCGATGGCCGGCCCGAGCAGCAGGGCCCGGTCACCGGCGGCGGCCCGGGCGGCCCAGCGTGAGGCGGGGCCGGCCTGGACCGTGGCGCCCGGCTCGATGCCGTGCAGGGCGAAGTCGATGTCGATCTCGTCCGGCTCGCGGCGCAGGGCGCGCAGAGTGTACGACCGCATCACGGCCCGTACGCCGTCGGGGAGTTCACGCCAGCCCTGCCACCAGCCGTCCCCCAGTTCGACAGGGACGACCGGCTCGGGCTGCCCGGGGTGCGGCAGGAACAGCGACAGGGACTGGTCCCGCCCGTCGGAGTGGAAGGCGTGCAGGTCGGGTCCCCCGAAGGTGACCCGGACCAGAGACGGCCCGAGCCGCCTCGTCCGCACGACCTGGAGGGAGAAGAAGCGGAACGGGGCGGCTACGGCGGTGGTCACGTGCGGCTCCTGGACGTCAGGAAGGGGGAGGGGGTCAGGCGACCTTCTTGGCCGACTCGACGGCCTTCGCGAGGTTCTCCACCAAAGGCGTGCACTTGTCGTACGACAGGATCGGCTCGGGCGAACGCGAGATGACCTGACCGGCCCTGACCGCGGGCAGCTTCTTCCAGGTAGCCTCGGTGATGTCGGCCGGCTGGATGGTCGAGGCGCGGTCGTCCATCATGATGATGTCCGCCGGGTACTTGTCGACGTTCTCCCAGCTGAGGTTCTCGAACCAGCCGCCGTTGGCCTTCTTGGCCTTCTCCGGGGGCTCGACGAGGTTCACGCCGAGGGCCTTGAAGTACTCCAGGTCGATGGAGAAGTTGGAGCCGGAGACGTAGAAGATGGCGTCCGAGGCGGAACCGGCCAGCACCTTGATCTCGGGGCGGGACTTGGCGGCCTTGCGCAGTCGCTCGGAGGCGGCCTCGAAGCGCTTCTTCGCCTCGACGACCTTCACGGCCTTCAGGTCGGCGCCGAGGGACCCGGCGAGCTCGGCCATGCGCTGCAGCGGCTTCGGCAGCTGGCGGTCGAAGACCGAGACGGCCACGCTCGGGGCGAGCTTGGCGATCTTGTCCTTGGATGCCTCCGGGACGTACCAGAGGCTGCCGGCGGCGTCGAAGGTGGTGGTGATGAGCACCTCGGGCTGGAAGGCCGCGTACTGCTCGACGTTGAACTGGTCGAACCTGTTGCCGAAGACGGTCAGCTTGCTGACGTCCATGTCGCCGGCCTGGACGTCGGCCTTGCCGTCCTTGGTCTTGGTCGGGCCGAAGACGCCCTTGACCTCGATGCCGTAGTCGTACAGGGCGGCGGCGACACCGGTGAAGGCGACGATCTTCGAGGGGGCGTGGTCCAGGCTCACGGTCTTGCCGCGGTCGTCCTCGAAGGACCAGGGGCCGGACTTGGCGGCACCCTTCGCGTCCGAGCCGCCGTCCTCGGAGTCCTCACTGCCACAGGCGGTCACGAGGGCGCCGAGCCCGAGAGCACCACCGGCGGCGAGCAGCCCGCGGCGGGAGTAACGGGCGGTTCTGGCGTTCGACATGACGGGATCTGCTTTCGTGCGTACGGAGCCACTGCGGGCGCGGCTGACAGCCGCTAGGCTGGAACGAGGCTTAGGTTAGCCTAACCTCAGATTGTGTCCAGGGGGGTGTGGGGGTGTGTGCCCGGGGGCGGAGGTGGAGATGCGAACGGGCGCAGTGATCCGAGTCACTGCGCCCGTTCGGTCGGCGGCCTTCGGCCCCTGGTCCGTCGCTCAGCCCACCAGCCCCAACTCCCGCGCGATCAGCATCCGCTGCACCTCGCTCGTCCCCTCGCCGATCTCCAGGATCTTGGAGTCGCGCCACATGCGGGCGACCGGGTACTCGTTCATGAAGCCGTAGCCGCCGTGGATCTGGGTGGCCTCTCGGGCGTTGTCCACCGCGACCGTGGAGGAGTGGAGCTTGGCGAGGGCTGCCTCCTTCTTGAAGGGGGCGCCGGTCACCAGGCGGGCCGCCGCGTCGCGCCAGGCGAGGCGGGACGTGTGGGCCTTCATCTCCATGTCGGCGATCTTGAACTGGATGGCCTGGTTGGCGGCGATGGGCCTGCCGAAGGCGTGGCGCTCCTTGGCGTACTTGACCGACTCGTCCACGCAGCCCTGTGCCAGACCCGTCGCCAGGGCCGCGATCGCGATGCGGCCCTCGTCGAGGATGCGCAGGAACTGGGCGTAACCGCGGCCCTCCTCGCCCAGGAGGTTCTCCGCCGGGACGCGGACGTCCGTGAAGGACAGCTCGCGGGTGTCCGAGGCGTTCCAGCCGACCTTGGAGTAGGGGGCCGCGACCGTGAAGCCGGGGGTGCCCGGCGGGACGATGATCGAGGAGATCTGCGGCCTGCCGTCGGGCTTGCGGCCCGTGACCGCCGTGACCGTCACCAGGCCCGTTATGTCCGTGCCCGAGTTGGTGATGAAGCACTTCGTGCCGTTGATGATCCACTCGTTCGTCGACTCGTCCAGGCGGGCCGTCGTGCGGGTCGCTCCCGCGTCACTGCCGCCGTCCGGCTCCGTCAGGCCGAACGCGCCGAGGACTTCGCCCGAGCAGAGGCGGGGGAGCCATTCCCGCTTCTGGGCCTCGGTGCCGTAGAGGTGGATCGGCATCGCGCCCAGCGAGACGCCGGCCTCCAGGGTGATCGCCACCGAGGAGTCGACCCGCGCCAGTTCCTCCAGGGCCACGCCGAGGGCCAGGTAGTCCCCGCCCATGCCGCCGTACTCCTCGGGGAACGGCAGGCCGAACAGGCCCATGCGGCCCATCTCCCGGACGATCTCGTAGGGGAACTCGTGCCGCTCGTAGAAGTCGCCGATCTTCGGCGCCACCACCTCGTGCGCGAACTCCTCGACCGTACGGCGGAGTTCCTCCAGCTCGGGGGAGAGACGGTAGTCCATGGTGATCAGTGCTCCTCGGTGTCCTCGTGGGACAGGGCTCGGACGGTGCGGGACGGGCTGGGTCGGCCCAGGTGGGCGGCCATCCACGCGCTCGTGGCGACGAGGCGGCCGAGGTCGATTCCGGTGTCGATGCCGAGGCCCCGCAGCATCCACACGAGGTCTTCGGTGGCCAGGTTTCCGGTCGCCGACTTCGCGTACGGGCAGCCGCCCAGGCCGCCCGCCGAGGCGTCGACCGTGGTGACGCCCTGCTGGAGGGCCGCGAGGGTGTTGGCGAGGGCCTGGCCGTAGGTGTCGTGGAAGTGCACGCCGAGGGCCGACACCGGGACGCCCGCCTCGTCCAGGGCCGCGAGGAGTGCGACCACATGGCCCGGGGTCGCCACGCCGATCGTGTCGCCCAGGCTCAGCTCGTCGCAGCCCATGTCCAGCAGGGCCCGGCAGACCTTCACCACCTGGGGGAGGGGGACCGCGCCCTCCCAGGGGTCGCCGAAGCACATGGAGAGGTAGCCGCGGACATGGACGTCCTCGGACTTCGCGCGGCTCACCACCGGCTCGAACATCGCCAGTGCCTCGTCCACCGTGCGGTTGAGGTTGGCCTTGGCGAAGGACTCCGTCGCGCTGGCGAAGACCGCCACCCGCCGGGCGCCCAGTGCCAGGGCGCGGTCCAGGCCGCGTTCGTTCGGGACGAGGACCGGGAGGGCGGCCCGGAGGTCGCTCACCATCGGGAACAGCTGCTCCGCGTCCGCCAGTTGGGGCACCCACTTGGGGTGGACGAAGCTCGTCGCCTCGATCGTCGTCAGGCCCGCGTCGGCCAGGCGGCGGATGAACTTCGCCTTGACCTCCGTGGGAACCGTCGCCTTCTCGTTCTGCAGGCCGTCGCGCGCACCGACCTCGTGGATGCGGACGCGGGTGGGCAGGTCCCTGCTCGGGACGGCCATCGGGAGCCCTGGGACTGTCATTCCGCCGCCTCCTCATGCGGTGCGATGACCGCCAGTACCTGGTCCATGGCGACCGTGGTGCCCGGTGCCACGTCCAGTTCGGTGACCTTTCCGGTGTGCGGCGCGGAGATGACGTGCTCCATCTTCATCGCCTCCACCACCAGCAGGCTCTGACCGGCGCTCACCTCGTCGCCGACGGCGACCTTCACCACCGTCACCGTGCCGGGCATCGGCGCGGTCAGCGAGTCGGCGCCCGCGTGGGCGGCGCGGGTGAGGGACGCGGCTACCGGGTCGTGGTCGCGCACGTGCCAGGCGTCGCCGTCGCGGCCGAGCCAGTCGGCGGCGCGGTGGAAGGTGTGGCGGACGCCGTCGAGTGTCACGGCGACCCGGTCGTCGGTGACCGTGGCGGTGCCGCGCGGGGTGTGCTCCAAGGGCTCCTGCACCCGCAGGTGGAAGGCGACCGGCTTCGGTTCGCCGCCCAGGCGCCAGCCGCTCGGCACCGAGAACGGGTCCGTCCAGCCGCCCGGCTCCGGTTTCAGGGCCTCGACACGTACGGCCGCCGCCGCCTCGTACACCTCCTCCGGTACGTCCGTGGGGACCAGACCCTCGACCTCGCGCTCGACCAGGCCGGTGTCCATGTCGCCGGAGACGACCGCCGGGTGGGCGAGGAGGCGGCGCAGGAACCCGGCGTTCGTCTGCACGCCGAGCGTGACCGTCTCCGCCAGGGCCGCCCGGAGTTTGCGCAGGGCGGTCGCACGGTCGGCGCCGTACGCGATGACCTTGGAGAGCATCGGGTCGTAGAGGCTGCCGACCTCCGTGCCCTCGGTGAGGCCCGAGTCGGTGCGGACGCCGTCGCCCTGCGGCTCACGCAGTCTCAGCACCGTGCCGCCGGAGGGGAGGAAGCCGCGGGCCGGGTCCTCGGCGCAGATGCGGGCCTCCACGGCGTGACCGGTCAGGCGTACGTCCTCCTGGGCGAAGCCGAGGGGCTCCCCGGCCGCGACCCGCAGCTGCCACTCGACCAGGTCCAGGCCCGTGATCAGCTCCGTGACCGGGTGCTCCACCTGGAGGCGGGTGTTCATCTCCATGAAGTAGTACGACGACGGGTTGTTGCCGGGGACGATGAACTCCACCGTGCCCGCGCCCCGGTAGCCGCAGGAGCGGGCCGCTTGAACCGCCGCCCCGCCCATCGCGGAGCGCGTCTCCTCGTCGAGGAGGACGCTCGGCGCCTCCTCGATGATCTTCTGGTGGCGGCGCTGGAGGGAGCACTCGCGCTCGCCCAGGTGGACCACGTTCCCGTGGCCGTCCGCCAGGACCTGGATCTCGATGTGGCGGGGGCGCTCGATCCAGCGCTCCACCAGGAGCGTGTCGTCGCCGAAGGAGGCGCGGGCCTCGCGGCGGGCCGACGCGATCTCCTCCTCCAGGCGGGTCAGGTCCCGCACGAGGCGCATGCCCTTGCCGCCGCCGCCCGCGCTGGGCTTGAGCAGGACGGGCGCGCCCAGCTCGCGGGCCGCCTCGGCCAGGTCCGGGTCACGGCCGCCGGGCACGACCGGTACGCCGGCCTCCTGGACGGTTTCCTTGGCGCGGATCTTGTCGCCCATCAGCGCGATCGCGTCCGCCGGAGGGCCGATGAAGACCATGCCGGCCTCGGCGCAGGCGCGCGCGAAGGCGGCGTTCTCGGCGAGGAAGCCGTAGCCGGGGTGGACGGCCTGGGCGCCCGTGCGGGCGGCGGCTTCCAGGAGGCGCTCCACCGAGAGATAGCTCTCGGACGCCGGGGCCGGCCCGATCCGGACCGCCGTGTCCGCCTCGCGGACGTGCCGGGCGTCGGCGTCCGCGTCGGAGAAGACGGCCACCGAGCGCACGCCCATCGACCGCAGCGTACGGATCACCCGTACGGCGATCTCGCCGCGGTTGGCCACCAGTACTGTCTCGAACATCGTCGTCCGTCCCCTCACATCCGGAAGACGCCGAACTGGGGGTCACCCAGGGGCGCGTTGGCGCACGCGGTCAGGGCCAGGCCCAGGACCTGACGGGTGTCCAGCGGGTCGATCACACCGTCGTCCCAGAGGCGGGCCGACGCGTAGTAGGCGTTGCCCTGGCGCTCGTACTGGGCGCGGATCGGGGCCTTGAAGGCGTCCTCGTCCTCGGCCGGCCAGGACTCGCCGCGCCCCTCCAGCTGGTCCCGCTTGACGGTCGCGAGCACCGAGGCGGCCTGCTCGCCGCCCATGACCGAGATCTTGGCGTTCGGCCACATCCACAGGAAGCGGGGGGAGTACGCCCTGCCGCACATGGAGTAGTTGCCCGCGCCGTACGAGCCGCCGACCACGACCGTGAGCTTCGGTACGCGGGTGCAGGCCACCGCCGTGACCATCTTGGCGCCGTGCTTGGCGATGCCGCCCGCCTCGTAGTCCTTGCCGACCATGAAGCCCGAGATGTTCTGCAGGAACACCAGCGGGATGCCGCGCTGGTCGCACAGCTCGATGAAGTGGGCGCCCTTCTGGGCGGACTCGGAGAAAAGGATGCCGTTGTTGGCGACGATGCCCACCGGGTGGCCGTGGATCCGGGCGAAGCCCGTGACCAGCGTCTGGCCGAACTCGGACTTGAACTCGGCGAAGCGGGAGCCGTCGACGACCCGGGCGATGACCTCGCGCACGTCGTAGGGGGTGCGGGAGTCGACCGGGACCGCGCCGTAGAGGCTGTGGGGGTCGACCTTGGGCTCCGTCGCCTCCGTGACCTCCCAGGGGAGTGCTCCTCGGGAGGGGAGCGTGGAGACGATGGTGCGGACGATGCGGAGCGCGTGCGCGTCGTTCTCCGCGAGGTGGTCCGTGACGCCCGAGACGCGGGAGTGGACCTCGCCGCCGCCGAGCTCCTCCGCCGTGACGACCTCGCCGGTGGCCGCCTTCACCAGGGGCGGTCCGCCCAGGAAGATGGTGCCCTGGTCGCGGACGATCACCGCCTCGTCGCTCATCGCCGGGACGTACGCCCCACCGGCCGTGCAGGAGCCGAGGACGGCGGCGATCTGGGGGATGCCGGCGCCGGACATGCGGGCCTGGTTGTAGAAGATGCGGCCGAAGTGGTCGCGGTCCGGGAAGACCTCGTCCTGCATGGGGAGGAAGGCGCCGCCGGAGTCCACCAGGTAGACACAGGGGAGGCGGTTGTCGAGGGCGACCTCCTGGGCGCGGAGGTGCTTCTTGACCGTCATCGGGTAGTACGTGCCGCCCTTGACCGTGGCGTCGTTGGCGATGACCACCGTCTCGCGGCCGCTGACCCGGCCGATGCCGGCGATGACTCCGGCCGCCGGGGCCTGGTCGTCGTACATCCCGTCGGCCGCGAGCGGGGCCAGCTCCAGGAACGGCGAGCCCGGGTCGAGGAGGGTGTCCACGCGGTCGCGGGGGAGCAGCTTGCCGCGGGCCGTGTGGCGGGCGCGGGCCCTCTCGCCGCCGCCCTGTGCGGCGGAGGCGAGCTTGGTGCGCAGCTCCTCGACGAGGGCGTGGTGCCCCTCCTCGTTGGCCCGAAAGGCCTCCGACGCGGGGTCCGCCGCGCTCGTGAGCTCCGGTGCCTCGTGCATCCTGCGGGTCCCCTCACCTTGTTAATGAGCGTTAACGCATTTCCTTCAGGTTAACGACCGCTAACCTCCCTGTCTAGAATTGTTTTCATGGCCACCAGAACCGACGCCCCCACCCGCCGTGAGCAGATCCTCAAGGAGGCCGCGCGGCTGTTCGCCGAGCGGGGCTTCCACGGGGTCGGAGTCGACGAGATAGGAGCCGCGGTCGGGATCAGCGGGCCCGGGCTCTACCGGCACTTCACGGGCAAGGACGCGATGCTCGCGGAGCTGCTGGTGGGGATCAGCGGGCAGTTGCTGACCGGGGCGAAGCGGAGGCTGGCGGAGGCGGACGGGGGTGGGGCGGAGCAGGTGCTCGACTCGCTGATCGAGGGGCATATCGACTTCGCGCTCGACGACCGGCCCCTGATCACCCTGCACGACCGTGAGCTGGACCGCCTCCGGGACACCGACCGGAAGATGGTGCGGCAGTTGCAGCGGCAGTACGTGGAGTTGTGGGTGGGCGTGGTGCGGGAGGTGTACCCGGGGCTCGGGGAGCCCGCGGCCCGGTCCGCCGTGCATTCGGTGTTCGGGTTGCTGAACTCGACGCCGCATCTGGGGAGGGCGGGGTCGTTGCCCGGGCGGGGGGCCATGGCGGAGCTGCTGCACCGGATGGCCCGGGGGGCGTTCGCGGCGGCGGAGAGCTGACGCGCGGACCTCGGTGCCCGCCGGCGCGATCGGCGTGACGAGCGTTACCCCGCCCCCACCCTGGACGGTCGTTGATACTCGCCGGTATCTTGGGCTGAGCAAGCGCTTAGACATGCGAAGTCGTGGAGGTGGCGGTCGTGCGCCGTACGGTGTTCAACGAGGATCACGAGGCGTTCCGGGAGACCATCCGCGCCTTCATCGAGGCCGAGGTCGTACCGGTGTACGACGAGTGGTTCGCGGCGGGCCAGGCGCCCCGCGACTTCTACTACCAGCTCGGTGAGCTGGGCATCTTCGGCATCAACGTGCCCGAGGAGTTCGGCGGCGCGGGCCTGGAGAGCCACAAGTTCGAGGCCGTGCTGTACGAGGAGACCGCTCGCGCCGGTGTCCAGTTCGGCGGCTCCGGCGTGCACGTGCTGCTCGCCCTGCCGTACCTCAAGATGCTCGCCACCGACGAGCAGAAGAAGCGGTTCCTGCCGAAGTTCGTCTCCGGCGAGGAGATGTGGGCCATCGCGATGACGGAGCCGGGCACCGGTTCCGACCTCGCGGGCATGAAGTCCACCGCCAAGCTGAGCGAGGACGGCACCCACTACGTCCTCAACGGCGCCAAGACCTTCATCACCGGCGGCGTGCACGCCGACCGCATGATCGTCTGCGCCCGCACCTCCGCCCCGACCGCCGAGGACCGCCGCCACGGCATCTCCCTCTTCGCCGTCGACACCAAGTCCGAGGGCTACTCCGTCGGCCGCAAGCTCGACAAGCTCGGCCTGAAGACCTCCGACACCGCCGAGCTGGCGTTCGTCGACGTCAAGGTGCCCGTCGAGGACCTCCTCGGCGAGGAGAACAAGGGCTTCTCCTACCTCGGCCACAACCTGGCCTCCGAGCGCTGGGGCATCGCCTTCGGCGCCTACGCCCAGGCCAAGGCCGCAGTGCGGTTCGCCAAGCAGTACGTCCAGGACCGCACCGTCTTCGGCAAGACGGTCGCGTCCTTCCAGAACACCAAGTTCGAGCTGGCCGCCTGCCAGGCCGAGGTGGACGCCGCCGAGGCCGTCGCCGACCGCGCGACCGAGGCCCTGGACGCCGGTGAGCTCACCCCCGCCGAGGCCGCGAGCGCCAAGCTGTTCTGCACCGAGGTCGCCCACCGCGTCATCGACCGCTGTCTCCAGCTGCACGGCGGCTACGGCTTCATGAACGAGTACCCGATCGCCCGCCTGTACGCGGACAACCGTGTCAACCGCATCTACGGCGGCACCAGCGAGATCATGAAGTCGATCATCGCCAAGGACATGGGCCTGTAAGGCCCCCGACACCGAGACGCGATCACTGGCCGGTACAACTACCCCATGAGCCAGGCACTCCAGGACCTCCTCGATCTGCTCGACCTCGAGCAGATCGAGGAGGACATCTTCCGCGGCCGCTCCCGGTCCGCCGTCGTCCCCCGGGTCTTCGGCGGGCAGGTCGCGGCCCAGGCACTCGTCGCCGCCGGACGCACGGTCCCCGAGGACCGGCCCGCGCACTCGCTGCACGCGTACTTCCTGCGCCCCGGCGACCCCGGCGCGCCCATCGTCTACACCGTCGACCGCATCCGCGACGGCCGCTCCTTCACCACCCGCCGGGTGGTCGCCGTCCAGCACGGCAAGCCGATCTTCCATCTCTCGGCGTCCTTCCAGACGTACGAGGACGGGCTGGATCACCAGGAGCCGATGCCCGCCTCGCCCGACCCCGAGAGCCTCCCGACCGGTGCGGAGCGGCTGCGCGGGTACGGGCATCTCGACCCCGTCGTGGTGGAGAAGTTCCTCGAGGCCCGTGCCGCCGTCGACCTGCGGTACGTCGACGAACCGCCGTACGGGAAGTTCGGCGCGCCGCGCGAGCCGCACTCGCAGGTGTGGTTCCGGACCAACGGCAAGCTCGCCGACGACCCGCTGCTGCACGTCGTCCTCGCCACGTACGTCTCCGACATGACACTGCTCGACTCCGTGCTGCTCGCGCACGGGCGCGGCGGCTGGGCCGTCGGGGACGTCGTGGGGGCCTCGCTCGACCACGCGATGTGGTTCCACCGGCCGTTCCGCGCCGACGAGTGGCTGCTGTACGACCAGGAGTCCCCGTCCGCGTACGGCGGCCGGGGACTGGGGCAGGCCCGCATCCACACGCAGGACGGGCGGCTCGCCATCACCGTGATCCAGGAGGGCGTGGTCCGCGTCCCGCGCGAGCCGGGCGCTGGTGCCGCGGCAGGCAACGTTTGCCGTTGAGGAGCGGCGTTTGGTGCGTGCTCTCGGCGTGCCGGCCGGAAGCCCTCGTACTGGACGTACTCGGGGTTTCGGCCGGTGCGGCGAGTGGGGGTGCCCCCTGCTCGAGCGGAGTCGAGAGCGTGGGGGAGCGTGCCGGGCGTCGTGACGGGGCGAACGTTGCCTGTCCCGGCACTACTAGCTGAGGCCCGCCTCCGCCAGCAGGTACGCCGTCATCGGGTCGTAGTGGCGGGGGCTGATCACGTGGTCGTCGAGGGGCACCGTCACCTGCACGGTGCCCTCGGCCTCGGCGATGAAGAGGGCCGGGTCGTTGCAGTCGGCGTAGCCGACCGAGTCCACGCCGTGCTGGCCCGCGTAGCCCGCCCAGCCGTGGTCGGCGACGACCAGGTCGGGCAGCGGGCGGCCCGCGCGCTCCAGGCCCTTCAGGATCGCCTTCATCGGTTCGCCCGAGTGGGTGTGCCACAGGGTGGCGCCGTGCTCCAGCACCGCCACGTCCGCGAACTGCATCACGTAGCCCTCCTCGGTCGTCAGCCCCTCCGGGATGACGACGATCTCGCAGCCGGCCGCGCGCAGCGCCGAGGCGGTCGCGCGGTGCACGTCGAGGAGGCCGCCGGGATGGCCGGTGGCGAACAGCACGCGCTGCTGCCCGTCCGCCGCCTTGCGCAGCCGCCCGGCCAGCCGCTCCAGCCCGTCGACGGTCAGCTCCGGGTCGATGGTGTCCTGGCCGTACCGGTACTCGGGATCGTCGTTCACACCGACCCGCTCCGCCATCACCGCGAGGACGTCCTGCTCGTCGCTCCAGCGGTCGCCGAGTTCCAGCCCGAACCAGTAATGGCGGTCGCTGTTCGCCAGCTTGCGGTAGTGGGAGAGGTTGTTCTCGCGGGGGGTGGCGACGTCGCCCGCGATGCGCGTCCTGACGAGGTGTTCGACGAGTTCGGCGCGGCTGGGTGTCCCGGATATCGGCATGGCATCCATTGTGAGGCAGCCGACTGTGGGCGTCCCTGGCGTATCGCACGCTGGGACGTGCGTCACGTACTCAGCGGGACACCGCTCACCTACTCAGATGTGCCGCAGCGCGAACCAGAGTTCCATCCGTACGTCCGGGTCGTCGAGGTCCGTCGCGAGCAGGGCCGCGCAGCGGGCGATGCGCTGGCGCACGGTGTTGCGGTGCACGGACAGGGCGACGGCCGTGCGGTCCCAGCTGCCGTGCAGGGAGAGCCAGGTGCGCAGGGTCTCGGTGAGCGCGGGGTGGGCCGCGACGGGGGTGAGCAGGGCGCGGGCGTGGGCCGCCGCCTCGCCGGGCGGGACCAGGTCGGCGAGGGCGGGGCGTGCGCCGTGCCGGAGCAGCGGG
>NZ_JBEXSH010000052.1:0-19681 GCF_040613555.1 Streptomyces sp. NPDC006265 | reverse complement strand
GCCACTTCGCAGCACTTCGCCCCGCCGGATAGATCCGACGGGGCGAAGCAACCGGGCCCGAATTAACCAACAGCGTCCGGGGATCGTGGACCGGGCCCCTTCTCCGGGGAACAGGCGAGCCGGAGGCCTACTTGTTCAGGTAGGCCCAGAACTCGTCGAAGCTCAGCCGCTTGTCACCGTCGAGGTCGCGGGTCTTGATGACGACCTCGGCGACCGACTCGGTGACGTTCCAGTCACCCGACTTGGCCAGGGCGCTCTTGAACTCGGCAGCGGTGATGAATCCGTCACCGTCCATATCGATCCGCTCGAACTGCTTGCGTGCTTCCTCGATGTCCGCCACCGATCCGCCCCTCATCTCGTGCTGTGCGTCCTGCTGACGCAGGTTTGACGCAGGTCAGATTAACCGGCCGTGTGAGCCTCCAACGCGGCGACCACCCAGACGAACTCCTCGTCGTAGGTCTGCTGGGGGTCGAGGCCGTTGACAATGGCCTGCAGTTCGCGGTAGCGGGCGACCCGTACGTCGAAGGCCGCCGTGAGGCGTTCGAGTACGACGGCCCGGTCGGTGCCACCGAGCAGGACCCGGAGTACCTCGTCGGCCTCCGGTGCGTCCGGGGCGATGCCGCGCCGCCGTGCATCGCCGGCGAGCGACACGAGCCGGCTCATGAACCACAGGGACGAACCGGCCGGGGCGTCCGGCCCCCGGTCCGCCGCGTTGAACTCGATCATCTGCCGCATCTGCGCGCGAAAGCCGGGGTCCTGGATCAGCTCGGCGAGCTCCACCCATGCGTCCACCTGCTCGGGCGTGGGGTCGTCGGGGAGCTTCGCGGCCGGGAAGCGCAGCCTGCGGCGGATGTCCGGGTCGGCCGTGTCGATCCCTTCGAAGATCTCCTCCATGAAGTCCTCCACGATCCGCCGCCGCTCGGCTGCCGACAGCCGTGCCAGTCTGTTCATGAGCGTCATCTCCTCCACGCTGGAATCCCGCTTCGCCACGGTCGACAGCACCGCACGGGTCACCTTGAGCGCCCGGATCTGCGCGTCCAACGCGACCACGTGCGCGGTCGCGACCTGCGCGACGGTCGTCTCACCGGCCAGGACCCGGCGGACGTCCGTGAGACCGAGGCCCAGCTCACGCAGGGTGCGGATCAGTTCCAGCCGAGCCACGGACGCCGCGTCGTACAGCCGGTATCCGCCCGCGGACCGTCCCACCGGGGGCAGGGCGCCCTCGTCGGACCAAAAGCGGATGGTGCGCACGGTGAGTCCCGTGACCCGGGCCAGTTCACCGATGGTGAGCAGTCCGGTGCGGTCATCGATCATGTCTGCGAGTCTGGGCCCTCCAGCGGGTGGAGACTCAAGGAGCGCGTCGGCGGGAGGCGTACGGGCGTCACCGGAAGATGCCCGTGTGGCCGAGCGAGTAGCGGCCGGGCTGCGGGTAGACCGCGAGGCCGTGCGGGCCGCTGCCGACGGGGATCCGGGCGAGCTGGATGCCGGTGCGGGTGTCGACGGCGTACACCTCGGCGTCGTAGCGGCCGGACAGCCACAGCACCTTGCCGTCGGCGGAGACACCACCCATGTCGGGGCTGCCGCCGTCGGGCAGCTTCCACTTCTTGGTCAGCTTGCCCTGGGTGAAGTCGAAGACGGAGATGGTGCCCTCGCCGCGGTTGGTCACGTACATCTCGCGGGAGTCGCGGCTGACGTAGAGGCCGTGGCAGCCCTTGCCGGTGGGCATCAGGGTGGGCTCGGTGAACCTGTCGCCGTCCAGGACCCACATGCCGTGGGCCATCATGTCGGCGATGTAGAACCTCTTGCCGTCGGGTGAGACCTTCACGTCCTGCGGCATGGCACCCTCGAACGGCAGCCGCTGCTGCCCGACGACCTCCATCTTCTCGGTGTCGACCTTGAGCAGTTCGCCGCTGAACTCGCAGGAGACGATGAAGTAGCGGCCGTCGAGGGAGAAGTCGGCGTGGTTGACGCCGTAGCAGGAGACCGGGACGGTCTTCTTCACCTTCATGGTGTGCGGGTCGCGGAAGACCAGCTCGCGGTCGAGGGAGGCCATGACCACGGCGTACCTGCCGTTGGGGGTGAAGTAGAGGTTGTAGGGGTCGTGGACCTCGACGTCCTTGCCCGCCTTGCCGGTCTTCGGGTCGATCGGGGTGAGGGTGTGGCCGCGGTTGTTGTTGACCCAGAGCGTCTTCAGGTCCCAGGAGGGCACGACGTGCTGGGGCTGCCGGCCCACGCGGATCGTCTCGGTGACCTCGTACGTCTTCGGGTCGATGACGGTGACCGTGTCGGACTCGGTGTTGGGAACGTAGACCCGGGACGGGAAGTCCTTGACCACGGGGGACAGCTTGTTGGGGCGGTCGGCGGCGTACACGTCCTCGGGGTCCAGGACGGGCGGCATGCCGGGCAGGCCCCTCACGGGCTTCTTCTCGGGCGGTGTGGGCACGGCGGCCTCGGTGCCGCGCGCTTCGGAGGTTCGTTCCCCGTTGCCGGTGCCGCAGGCGGAGAGGACGGTGAGGGCGGCACCCGCGACCAGGGCGCTCTTGACGAGATGGCGGTGCATTGCACCATTTAATGGGTGTCTCGGAGGGAATCGCGCGATTCGTCCGTCCGGCGACAGGGTGAGGCATCGCGCGCGTTCAGCGGTCGGCGACCCGCATCTCGAACCAGGTCGTCTTGCCCCGGGGCAGCAGATCGACCCCCCAGCGGTCGGCCAGCTTGTCGACGAGGAACAGGCCCCGGCCGCTGATGTCCATCTCCTGGACCGGCATCAGGCACGGCAGCCCGCGGGAGGGGTCGCGGACCTCGACGCGGATCCAGCCGCGGCGCCGGTGCAGGCGCAGCCCGAAGACGCGGGCACCGGTGTGGCGTACGGCGTTGCCGACCAGTTCGGAGACGAGCAGGACCGCGTCCTCGGTGGTCTTGGGAGTGAGCCCCCAGTGGCGCAGGACGACGACCTGGGTGAGGCGTCTCGCGGTGGCCGCGGACTCGGGACGGGACGGCAGTTGAACCTCTGCCTCCGTCGGGTTGCCGTACAACTCGAGCGCCTTCAGCGCGTGTTCGTCCTCGACGGTCGGCGACCAGCGCGCCGCGGCCGCATGTGCGTGTCCCCGCGGCTGTTCCATACCCTCCAGCCCCGCCATGCCCCCATCATGGCCGCCCTGGGCGCCGGGCGGGGCCGTTCCCGGGGAATACGCCCCGGGGAGCGGGGGGTGAATCCCCCGCCGTCCGTCATATGCCAGCGGCACTTCGGAGCCTTCGACGCCCAGCCTGACCTGCTGGAACGTCTCATTCTGGGGTAATCGACGGACTCTCCCGTTCCGGCACCCTTAAGGCTGTCTTAAGGGTGCCATAAACCGCTCCATCGAGGGACCCCGGGTCAGACGCCGTGTCAATTGCAAGCCCCTGGAGGGATGTTCAGAGGAACTTCGCCTTGCCCGGGCCCTCCTCCACGAAGCTGCGCATCCCGCGCTCGCGGTCCTCGGTGGCGAACAGGCCGGCGAACCAGTTCCGTTCGACCGCGAGGCCCGTGTCGATGTCCGTCTCCAGGCCCGTGTCGATCGACTCCTTCGCCGCGCGCAGCGCCAGCGCCGGGCCCTGCGCGAGCTTCGCGGCCCAGGCGTGCGCCTGCGCGTACACCTCGTCGGCGGGGACGACCCGGTCCACCAGGCCGATCTCGCGGGCCTCGTCTGCCTTCACCATGCGGCCCGTGAAGATGAGGTCCTTGGCCTTGGAGGGGCCGACCAGGCGGGCCAGGCGCTGAGTGCCGCCGGCGCCGGGGATCAGGCCGAGCAGGATCTCCGGCTGGCCGAGCTTGGCGTTCTCGCCGGCGATGCGGAAGTCCGCACAGAGGGCGAGTTCGCAGCCGCCGCCCAGGGCGTACCCAGTCACGGCCGCGACGACCGGCTTGGGGATCCGGGCCACCGCCGTGAACGAGTCCTGCAGGGCGCGGGCGCGCAGGACCATCGCGGTGTGGTCCATCGCCTGCATCTCCTTGATGTCCGCGCCGGCCGCGAACACCTTCTCGCCGCCGTAGAGCACCACCGCCCTGACGTCCTCGCGGCGCGTGGCCTCCTCGGCGAGTTCCTTCAGCCGGTCCTGCGTGGCGATGTCCAGGGCGTTCATGGGCGGTCGGTCGAGACGGATCGTGCCGACGCCTTCAGCGACTTCGAGAGAGACGGTCATAGGCAGCAGGTTAACCACGACTAACGGCTGAGGCCCCGGTGCGGTCCGTCACACCCGGGCCCTGTTGTCAGCAGCGGAGAACTACTTCTTCCACTTCTCCCACGACATGTTCCAGCCGTTCAGCCCGTTGTCCGGGTCGACGGTCCGGTCCTTGGAGTTCTTGACGACCACCACGTCGCCGACCATCGAGTGGTTGAAGAACCACGCGGCCGCCACCTTCTTGTCCCAGCCGCCGCGCACGTCGCGCAGGCCGATGCAGCCGTGACTGGCGTTGTAGTTGCCGAAGGCGCCGCTCGCCCAGTAGTTGCCGTGCAGGAAGGTGCCGGAGGTGGTCAGGCGGACGGCGTGCGGGACGTCCTTGATGTCGTACTCGCCGCCGTAGCCGACCGTCTCGCCGTTCATCCGGGTCACCGTCAGCATCTCGCTGATGACCATCTGGCCGTTCCAGGTCTCCATGCCGGGCTGGCCGGTGGTGACCGGGATGGTCTTGATGGCCTTGCCGTCGCGCATGACCTTCATCGTGAGCTTCTTGGCGTCGACGACGGAGACCTGGTTGCGGCCGATGGCGAACTTCACCGTCTTGTCCTGCTCGCCGTAGACACCGGAGCGTCCCTCGACGCCGTCGAGGTTCAGGTCGACGGTCACCTTGGTGCCGGGCTTCCAGTACTTCTCGGGGCGGAAGTCGAGACGGTCGTTGCCGAACCAGTGGCCCTCGACGTCGACGGCCGGCTCCGTCCTGATGCGGATGGCCTTCTCGACGTCCTCCGGGTTGGTGATGCCCCGCGAGAAGCGGACGGAGAACGGCATCCCGACGCCGACCTTGGAGCCGTCCTCGGGTGTGAAGGTGCCGACGAAGGTGTTCTCCGGGGTCAGCGTGGTGAAGCCGGCGTCCTCCGCGGCCGTGCGGCCCTCGGAGTCCTTGGCGACCGCGTGGACCGTGTACTTGGTGGCGCCGGCCAGGTGGGTGGACGGCGTCCAGTTGGCGCCGTCCCCGGATATCTCGCCGTCGACCTTCCTGCCTTTGGCGTCCTTGACCTCGACCTCGGTCAGCTTGCCCTTCCGGGCGGTCACCTTCAGCGCACCGCTCGTGTCGACGGACGTGGCCCCGTCCTCGGGGGTGATGCCGACGACCGCCTCGGACTGCTTGCTCTGCGCGGCGCCCGAGTCCTTGCCCTGACCGTCACCCTCGCCGGAACCGGGGCCCGTCCCCCCGCCGCCGCACGCCGTCACGGCGAAAAGCAGCACGCCGATCGCCGACGCGAGCATTCCGTTCCTGCGCCCAACCGACGCCCCCGATATCGGTCGCCCGTTCACGTCTTTCTCCCCTCCCAGGGCCTGGTCAGGCCCGCACCCCGCGCGATCCGCCGCGCGTCGGCGAATAGTAACCACAGGGTGCACGGCACCGGCGGCCCGCGATTGTCACTGTTCGGTCCCAACAGATCGCCGGCTCGACCCGCCCCTTTGTCGGGCTACTTCACCGCACTGCCCGCCTTCCATGCATTCCAGTCCATATTCCATCCTCCGAGCCCATTGTCGGGAGAGACCTTTTTGTCATTGCTGTTGACGACCTCGACGACGTCCCCGACGAGACTGCGGTCGAAGAACCAGCCGGCCGGGGTGTCCGAGCCGCCGCCCTTCACGTCGCGCAGTCCGATGCACCCGTGACTGACGTTGGTACGGCCGAAGACGGTGTGGTGCGCCCAGTAGTTGCCGTGCAGGAAGGTCCCGGAGTCGGTCAGGCGCATGGCGTGCGGGACGTCCGGGATGTCGTACTCGCCCTTGCCGTCGCGCTTCTTGAAGCCGACCGTGGAGCCGTCCATCCGGGTGACGTCGAGCATCTCGGTCACCACCATCGTGCCGTTGTACGTGAGGTTCCCGGGGGCACCGGCCGTGACGGGCACCGTGGCGAGGGGCTCGCCGTCGCGCCGGACCTCCATGGAGTGCGCGGCGGCGTCGACCACGGTGACCTGACTGCGGCCGACGGTGAAGGAGAACGTCTTGCGCTGGAGGCCGTAGACGCCGGGCGCGCCCTCGACGTCGCGCAGGTTCAGGGCGACGGTGACCTGGGTGCCGGGCTTCCAGTAGTCCTCGGGGCGGAAGTCGAGGCGGTTCTTCCCGAACCAGTGCGGGCGGATCTCGACGGCCGGGCGGGCGGTGACCCGGACCGCGCGTTCGACGGCGGCGCGGTCGGCGATCTCCCGGTTGAACTCCAGGGAGACGATCATGCCGGTGCCGACCGTGGCACGGTTCTCCGGAGCGACGTAACCGATGAAGCGTTCCTCCGGGACGTAGGTGGTGAACGTGGTGTGCCGGGCAGAACGGCGTCCGCCGCCGTCGACGGCCACCGCGTCGATCGTGTACTTGGCGGCCAGTGCGAGCCGTTGATCCTCGGGTTCCCAGGTCAGGCCGTCGGCGGAGACGTGCCCGGGCACCGGGGACTCCTGTGCGTCCTGCGACCTGACGACCTTCACCTTCTCCAGCCGGCCGTCGGGCACGCGCACCCGCAGCTTCTTCCCGGGGCGCACTCCCCTGCTGCCGTCGTCGGGCGACACCTTGATGACGTCCTTGGGCGCCGGGGGCGCGCCGAACGCCGCGGCGATCCCTCCCGCGTCGTCCGAGGTACAGCCTGTGGCCCCGGCGAGAAGCCCTGCCCATGTCACTACGGCGGCCAGCGCGGCCCTCGCGCGCCGCGCGCGCCCTTGTACGTGCCTCACGCGGTGCCCAACGACCGGCCGCGCCCCCGGGAAACGACCATGCCCGCCCCCGGGGAAACGTGAGTGCGACCCACCCTCTGGGCAGAACAGTGAGGAGGACGACGCGCAGGGGAGCCGCGACCCGGGCCGCAGCACTGGCCGCGCCCCTCCTGTCCCCCGTCGTCCCATGAGCCGGTGGGAGGCTGACAGGTGTCCAGCGCAGCCGAGCAGGAGGCGGTGGCCGGTCATCAGGCCACTGGGAACGGGCGCCAGTCCGCCGCCGTGAACGGCGCACGGCGGGCCGCGCCGCCGCCCACCGTGCCCGCGTGGCCGGGTGCGCCGACACCGCTGGGCGCCCGTTTCCGGGTCGGCCCGGACGGGGTGGCGGGCACCAACTTCGCGTTGTGGTCGGGCGGGGCCGAGGGCGTCGAGCTGTGCCTGTTCGACGACGCGGGCAAGGAGTCGCGGGTCCGGCTCGCCGAGCTGACCCACGAGATCTGGCACGGCTTCGTCCCCGGGGTGCTGCCCGGGCAGCGCTACGGCTACCGGGTGCACGGGCGCTGGGACCCGTGGACCGGCGCCCGCTGGAACCCGGCGAAACTGCTCCTCGACCCGTACGCCCGTGCGGTCGACGGTGCCGAGGGAAATGACTACAGCAGTCTGCCGCCGGAGGTGTACGGGCACGTCCGCGACTGGCCCCAGCAGCATGTCGCCGACACCGTGCGCGACGACCGGGACTCGGCGCCGCACGTCCCGAAGGGTGTCGTCGTGCACGATGACGACGACTGGGCCGACGACCGCCGCCCGAAGACGCCGTGGGCGGACTCGGTGATCTACGAGCTGCACGTCAAGGGCTTCACGCGACTCCACCCGGGTATCCCCGAGGAGCTGCGCGGCACCTACGCCGGCCTCGCCCACCCGGCGGCGATCGAGCACCTGGTGAAGCTGGGCGTGACGGCGGTGGAGCTGCTGCCGGTGCACCAGTTCGCCCACGAGGACCACCTGCTGCGCAGGGGCCTGCGCAACTACTGGGGCTACAACTCCATCGGCTACTTCGCCCCGCACGCGGCGTACGCGGCCTCCGGGACGACCGGGCAGCAGGTGGGCGAGTTCAAGCGGATGGTGCGCGCCCTGCACGCGGCCGGGATCGAGGTCATCCTCGACGTGGTCTACAACCACACCGCGGAGGCGGGCGAGCTGGGCCCGACGCTGTCCCTGAAGGGCATCGACAACCGCGGCTACTACCGCCTCCAGGAAGACGCCCGCCGGTACGCCGACTACACCGGCTGCGGCAACACCCTGCACGTGGTCCAGCCCCATGTCCTGCGCCTGATCACGGACTCGCTGCGCTACTGGGTCACCGAGATGGGCGTCGACGGCTTCCGCTTCGACCTGGCGGCGGCGCTGGCCCGCTCGATGCACGACGTCGACATGCTCTCCCCGTTCCTCGCGGTCATCGCCCAGGACCCGGTGCTGCGCCGGGTGAAACTGATCGCCGAGCCGTGGGACGTGGGCTCGGGCGGCTACCAGGTGGGGGCGTTCCCGCCGCTGTGGACGGAGTGGAACGACCGGTACCGCAACGCCGTGCGGGACTTCTGGCGGCACGCGCTGCCGGACGTACGGGAGATGGGCTACCGCCTGTCGGGCTCCAGCGACCTGTACGCCTGGGGCGGGCGCAGGCCGTACGCGTCCGTCAACTTCATCACCGCGCACGACGGGTTCACCCTGCGCGACCTGGTGAGCTACGAGCGCAAGCACAACGAGGCCAACGGCGAGGGCAACCGGGACGGCACCGACGACAACCGGGCCTGGAACGGCGGCACCGAGGGTGAGACGGACGACGAGGGCGTACGGGCGCTCAGGCGGCGGCAGCTCCGCAACCTCCTGACCACCCTGCTGCTGTCGACGGGCGTGCCCATGCTGGTCGCGGGTGACGAACTGGGCCGCACCCAGCGCGGCAACAACAACGCCTACTGCCAGGACAACGAGATCAGCTGGCTGGACTGGGAACTGCTGGAGGATCCCGGCTGGCAGGCCCTGTTCGCCCTGACCTCCCGGCTGATCGCGCTGCGCCACCGGCACCCCGTGCTGCGCCGCCGGGCGTTCTTCTCCGGCCGGGCGCACTCCGCCGACGGGCTGCGCGACCTGGCCTGGTTCACCTCCCGGGGCACGGAGATGACCGAGCAGGACTGGTACGCGCCGGCCGCCACTCTGGGCATGTACCTGTCCGGCCGGGACATCCCGGGCCGGGACGAGCGCGGGGAACAGATCCTCGACGACAGTTTCCTGGCCGTGCTGCACGCGGGCGAGGGGCCGGTGGACTTCCGGTTGCCGGGGCCGCCCTGGGCCGAACGGTACGAGGTCGTCGTCGACACGAGCCTGGAGGAGCAGGGGGAGGCGCCTGGCGTGGAGCACCCGGCGGGGACCGAGATCACGATGCCGGCGCGGGCGGTGCTGCTGCTGCGGGTGGCGGGGTGATCCCGGCTAGCCGAGGATGCCCCGGTCGTAGGCGACCGCCACCGCCGCCGCGCGGTCCTTGACGCCGAGCTTGGCGTACAGGTGGGTGAGGTGGGTCTTCACGGTCGCCTCGCTGATGAACAGTTCGCGGGCGATCTCGCGGTTGGAGGTGCCCTTGGCCACCAGGGCGAGGACCTCGCGTTCACGGGCGGAGAGCGGTTCGTTGCCCGGGGCCCTGGGCGTGCGGACCGCGGAGACCAGGCGGGAGGCCACCGCCGGGGAGAGGACCGTACGGCCCTCCGAGGCCGCCCGCACCGCGGTGAACAGCTCCTCGCGCGGGGCGTCCTTGAGGAGGTAGCCCGTCGCGCCCGCCTCGATCGCGGGGAGGGTGTCGGAGTCGGTGTCGTAGGTGGTGAGGACGAGGACCTTGGCGCGGGCCCCGGTGCGGGCGAGGGCCCGGATGGCGTCCACTCCCCCGCCGCCCGGCATGCGCAGGTCCATCAGGATCACGTCGGGGTCGAGTCCCGCGGCGAGCGAGACCGCTTCGACGCCGTCGCGCGCCTCGCCCAGTACGCGGAAGCCGGGCGCGGACTCGAACATGCCGCGCAGGCCGTCCCGGACGACGGGGTGGTCGTCGACGATCAGCAGGGTGATCGGGGCGTCCCCCGTCGTGGCGTCCTCAGTCATGGCGGACCAACGGTACGCGAGCCGACACCGCCGTACCGTGGCCCGGTTCGGATTCGACGGTGAGGGAGCCGGCGATGCGTGCGGCGCGGGCGCACATGCCGGGCAGGCCGAAACCGCCGGTGCCGGTGCGCTCCCGCGCGGCGCCGCGGTCGAAGCCTCGGCCGTCGTCGCGGATGTCGAGGTTGACCTCGTCTCCCATGAAGGACAGGGTGACCCCGACGCGGGTGGCGTGCGCGTGCCGTGCGGTGTTGGACAGGGCCTCCTGGGCGATGCGCAGCAGGGTGGCCGCGACCTCGTCGTGGAGTTGCTCGACCGTGCCCGTGACGGTGAACCGCGCCTGCACGCCGGTGCGTCCGGCCCATTCCGCCGCGGTCTTCTCCAGGGCCTCGGGAAGGCCGTCGTGGGTGAGCGCCACGGGGGCGAGGTTGTGCACGGAGCGGCGGGCCTCGCCGAGGCTGTGCCGGGCCAGGTCCGACGCACGGGACGCGTGCTCCCGGGCCAGGTCCGGGTCCGGGGTGTTCGCCACGACCTGGAGCTGGGCGATGATGCCGGTCAGCCCCTGGGCGATGGTGTCGTGGATCTCGGCGGCCAGCCGCCGGCGCTCGTCGGCGACCCCGGCCTCCCTGGCCTGCACCAGGAGCTGGGCGTGCAGGGCGGCGTTCTCGTCGAGGGCCTGCTGCAACGCCGTGTTGGTGCGCTCCAGTTCGGAGATGGTGGCGGTCTGGATGCGGGTGCGTTCCTCCTCGCGTGCGGCCAGCCGACCGAACACGACGATCAGTGAGATGTGGACGCACAGCAGCCCGCCGAACACGGCCCAGTCCAGCGGCCCGTGCAGGGGCAGGCCGGCCTGGGACCCCGCGACCGTCACCGCGGTGCACAGCAGCCCGAGGTACAGGGCGCGTCCCCGCACCAGCCGGTCGGGGCCGACGAAACCGGCGGCGGCGTAGAAGGCGAAGAACGGGTTGCACCAGCTGAGCGCGAGGCCGAGCGCCGCGCGCGCGAAGTAGTAGCAGCCCCCCGGCACGGACGGGGCGAGGGGCCGGCCGCGGGACCATCGCCCCCACGCCAGTTGCAGGACCACCGCGGCGCCGACCAGCACGACAGCGGTGTACCGCTCCGCCGTGCTCATGCCGACCACGTCCACCGTCGCCAGCGAGAGCAGCGTGCCGGCCGCGAGCAGCCCGTACGGTCCCCGGCGGAAGTACGCCGCCCAGCGCTGCTCGACACCCGCCAGGTCCGTCATGCCACCAGTGTCGGCCACGGCCCCGCCCCCTCCCGAGCACGCTCCGGTCATTCCCAGCGGAACCAGCGGGCGGCCGACACCGAGAGCACCACCGTCCACGCCGCCGGCACGGCCAGGTGTCCCCAGCCCGGCCAGTCACCCGCCGCGGCCTGGTCCAGGGCCCGCGCGGCGGCGCCGAACGGGGTGCACTGGACGATCCGGGCCAGCACGTCCGGCATGGCCTGCACCGGCACCCACACCCCGGCGCTGAACAGCATCGGGAAGAACACGGCGGTGCCGATCGCGGTGGCGATCTTCGTCGTACGGGCCCGGGCCGCGACGACCGCGCCCAGGGCGAGGGCCGCGAGCACGGCGAGGAGCAGCGCGAGCAGGTATCCGAGGGGCTGCTCGGGCAGCCGTACGTCGAAGGCGAGCCGTCCGACCGTGAGCGTGAGCAGCGCCGAGGCCAGCGCCGCCAGGCCGTTCACCAGCACCTGGGCGGCCAGCAGGGACGCGGGCCGGACCGGTGTGGTGGACAGCCGGCGCAGGATGCCGTTCTCGCGGTAGCCGGTGAGGGTCGGCGGCATCGCCTGCACACCGGCCGTGATCAGGGCGATCAGCACGCTCACGGGCACGTAGACATCGACGGTGCGCAGTCCGCCGAGCCCGTCCTGCGCCTCGCGGAAGGACGGCACGGAGCCGAGGATGCCGAGGAGCAGGCTGGGGAACAGCAGGATCCAGAAGAGACTGCCCGGCTCGCGGCCGAAGAGCCGGAACTCGCTGCGCAGCACAGCGGGGTTGATGAGGGCGGTGCTCATGCGGAGGCCTCCGTCAGGTCCAGGAATGCGTCGTCCAGGGTGGCGTCGGTGACGCGGAGCTGGTGGGCGGTGATGTGGTGGCGGGCGAGCAGGGTGAGCACGGCGTTGACCGTGTCGTCCGTGCCGGACAGCGTGATCCGGCCATCCTTGTGCTCCATCCCGACCAGAGCGGGGAGGTCGTTCAGCTCACGGTCGTCCAGCGGTCCGGACGGGGTGAAGCTGATGACCGTGGCGCCCGCCGAGCGGCGGATCAGTCCGGCCGGGGTGTCCAGGGCGGCCACCCGGCCCCGGTCGATCACCGCGATCCGGTCGCACAGCCGCTGCGCCTCCTCCATGAAGTGCGTGACGAGCAGGACGGTGACGCCCCGGGCGCGGACGTCCTCGATGAGCTGCCAGGTGTCGCGGCGGGCCCGCGGGTCGAGGCCGGTGGTGAGCTCGTCCAGGACCACGACCCGGGGGTCGCCGATCAGGGCGAGCGCGATGAACAGGCGCTGGCGCTGGCCACCGGAGAGCTGGGCGAACCGGGTGGACGACTTCTCCTCCAGCCCGAGGCGCTCGGCCAGCGGGCGCCAGTCGGCAGGGCTCGGATAGAACGCGGAGTACAACTCCAGCGCCTCACGGACGGTGAGTTTGGGCTGGAGCCGGCTCTCCTGGAGCTGGGCGCCCAGTACCCGGGCGACCCGCTCGTGGTCGGTGACGGGGTCGAGGCCGGTCACCCGGACGCGGCCGGAGTCGGGCACACGCAGCCCTTCGACGCACTCCACGGTGGTGGTCTTCCCCGCGCCGTTCGGGCCGAGGATCCCGAAGATCTCCCCTTCCTCCACGGCGAAGGAGACACCGTCGACGGCGGGACGGCCCGCGTAGCTCTTGCGCAGCTCGGCGACTTCGATGACAGGTGCGGTCGGCATACGAGGAAGGGTCCCGGCCAGGCGGGGTCCGCCGCATCGGCCGTCGCGCTCGAACGGACATCCACCGATCGGCTGATGCGGCGGTACGACCCGGCCGGTTGGCGCCGTACAGCCCAGCCGGTTGGCGCCGTACAGCCCGGCCCGTCGCGCCGTACAGCCCGTCGAACGCCCAGGTCGTAGGACCGACGACCGATTCCGGTCCGGCGGAAACTCGGTGGGCAGTGTCAGTGGCGATCCGTAGGCTCGCTGCTGATGGCCACGACACCCGCCCCCGCCCAGGACCGTTCCACCGTGCGCATGCTGCTGCGCCTGTGGCCGTATGTGCGGCCCGTGCGGGCGCGGCTGTCCAGTGCCGCGTTCGTCGCGATACTCGCCTCCTGCGTGGGCCTGGTCATCCCGCTCGTCCTGAAGTGGATGGTGGACGGGCCGATCGCCCACCGCGACCCGGCCGGAGTGTGGCTCGGCGCGCTGTACCTGCTGCTGCTCGGCCTCACGGAGGCCCTGCTGTTCGGGCTGCGGCGGTTGCTGGTGGCGCGTCCCCTCTCGCACGTCGAGGCGTCGATGCGGGCGGGTCTGTACCGGCACCTCCAGCGGCTTCCGGTGGCCTTCCACGACCGCTGGGCCTCGGGGCAGTTACTGTCCCGGGCCACGACGGACTTGATGCTGCTGCGTCAGTTCCTCGCCTTCCCGCTGACGTTCCTGCTGGTCAACGGTGTGACGATCGTCGTGGGCGTAGTCATCATGCTGCTCCAGGACTGGACCCTCGGGCTGGTCATCCTCGGGCCCGCCGTCCCCCTCATGGTCACCTGCATGGTCTTCGAGAAGCGCTACGCCAAGGTGGCCCGGCGCGCCCAGGACCAGGTCGGCGACCTGACGACGGTTGTCGAGGAGAGCGTGCTGGGCATCCGCATCATCAAGGGCTTCGGCCGCCACCGCAGCCAGGCGCGCGCGTTCCGGGACCTGTCGAAGACGCTGCGCGGCACGGAACTGCGCAAGGCGCGGCTGCTGGCGACGATCTGGGGCGTCATCGTGACGCTGCCGGAGGTCGCGATCGGGGCGGCGCTGGTGGTGGGGGTCGTCCAGGTGGCCGACGGTGCCCTGTCGGCGGGGACGCTGGTGGCGTTCCTGTCGACGGCGCTGGCGCTGCGGTGGCCGGTGGAGTCGATCGGGTTCCTGCTGGCGATGAGCCAGGAGGCGGCGACGGCGACGGAGCGGTACTTCGAGGTCTTGGACGAGGAGGTGGAGGAGGCCACCGCCACACCGGGCTCCGGCACCGGGCAGGCCGGGGACAGGGGACTGCGCTTCCACAACGTGCGGTTCCGCTACCCCGATGCCCCCGCCGGCGCCCCGCCCGTCCTCCAGCACATCGACCTGCACATCCGGCCGGGCGAGTCCATGGCGCTGGTGGGCGCCACCGGCAGCGGCAAGACCACCCTCACCGCGCTCATCCCCCGCCTCTACGAGGTCACTTCGGGCCGCATCACCCTCGACGGCGTCGACATCGCGGATCTGTCCAGACAAGCACTGCGCGCCAAGGTCGCCGTGGCCTTCGAGGAGCCCACGCTGTTCTCGGCCACGGTCGGCGACAACGTTCTCATGGGGGCGGGGGACACCGCCGGAACAGCCGACCTGGAGCGGGCGCTCGCCGTAGCCCAGGCCGACTTCGTGCACGCCCTGCCCCAGGGGACGGACACCCAGGTGGGCGAGCAGGGCCTCAGCCTCTCCGGTGGCCAGCGCCAGCGCCTCGCGCTCGCCCGGGCCGTCGTCGGGCAGCCGGAGTTCCTCGTCCTGGACGACCCGCTGTCGGCCCTGGACGTGCACACCGAGGCCGCCGTGGAGGCCGCCCTGCGGCAGGTCCTCGCGGACACCACCGCCCTGATCGTGGCGCACCGCCCGTCGACCGTGCTGCTCGCCGACCGCGTCGCCCTGCTGTCCGGCGGCCGGATCGCCGCGGTCGGCACCCACCACGAACTGCTGCGTACGAACGCGGAGTACGCGCATCTGATGTCAGGGGAAGAGGAGGGCGCGCGATGACGGCGGCCACCAGCGCACCGGCCGGCAACAAACCCGACGACCAACCGGACGATCATCCCCGCGGCCGGACCGGCGACCGGCCCCTCGCCACGGGCGACCCCTTCGACCGGGACGTCCTGCCCACTCCGCCTGGCGCCACCGGCGACCTGCTGCGCTCCCTGCTCGCGCCGCTGAAGGCCCGGGTCACGGTCACGACGCTCCTGCTGCTGCTCCAGCAGGCCGTCGTGCAGGCGGGCCCGCTGCTCGTGGCCTACGCCATCGACCGGGCCGTACCGGCGTTCCGGGCGCAGGACCACGGGCCGCTGATCGCGGTGGGCGCCGGCTATCTGGCGTGCGCGCTGGCCGCGGGCGGGCTGCAGTTCGCGTTCGTCGCCGCCGCGGCCCGGGTCAGCCAGGACGTGCTGCTGGATCTGCGCGGCCGGATCTTCCGCCACGCGCAGGCGCTGAGTGTCGACTTCCACGAGCGCTACACCTCGGGCCGGCTCATCTCCCGCTCCACGGCCGACGTGGAGTCGCTGCGGGAACTGCTGGACGAGGGCCTCCAGGAACTCGTGACGGTCATCCTGTCCTTCGTCTACATCTCGGCGATGCTGCTCTGGCTCGACCCGGGCCTCGGGGGCGTGGCGGTGGCGTCCCTGGTGCCGCTCTACGCGCTGGTGCGGTGGTACCAGCGGCGGGCCGGGCGGGTCTACCGGGCCCGGTCGACCGCCATCGCGGCCGTCATCGTCAAGTTCGTAGAGACCATGAACGGCATCCGGCCGGTGCGCGCCTTCCGTCGCGAGGCCGCGGGCGACGCGGACTTCGGCGCGCTCAACCGGCGGCACGAACGGACCAACGGGGACGCGCTGCTGGAGATGGCCCGCTACGTCACCGGCTCACGCCTGGTCGCCAACACGGCGGTCGCGGCGATCGTGCTGTGGGGCGCCCACCGGGTCGCGGACGGCACGCTGGCCCTCGGGGTGCTGGCCGCGGCCGTGCTGTACCTGCGGCGGCTGTACGACCCGATCGACCGGCTCGGGATGTTCCTCAACTCCTACCAGTCGGCGGCGGCGTCCCTGGAGAAGATCGCCGGGCTGCTCGCCCAGACCCCGTCGGTCCCCGAGCCGGCCGCCCCCCGGCAGCTCCCGCCGCTCGAGAGCGAGCACCCCGGCCGCGCGGTGGTCTTCGACGGCGTCCGCTTCGGCTACCGCACCGGCGGCGAGGTGCTGCCCACGTTCGACCTCACCATCCCGGCCGGACAGACGGTCGCGGTCGCGGGCTCCACGGGCGCCGGCAAGTCGACGCTGGCCAAGCTGCTGGCCCGGTTCTACGACCCCTCCGACGGCCGCGTGCTGCTGGACGGCGTCGACCTGCGCGATCTCGCCGTGCCCGAGCTGCGGCGCGGGGTGGTCATGGTGACGCAGGAGGCGTTCCTGTTCTCCGGGACGGTCGCCGACAACATCGCGATCGGCCGCCCGGACGCCACCCGCGAGGAGATCGAGCAGGCGGCGAAGGAGATCGGCGCGCACGACTTCATCAGCACCCTGCCCGACGGCTACGACACCGACGTCCGCAAGCGAGGCGGCCGCATCTCGGCCGGACAGCGGCAACTGGTGGCGTTCGCCCGGGCGTTGCTGGCCGACCCGGCGGTGCTCATCCTCGACGAGGCCACCAGCTCGCTGGACGTCCCCGGGGAGCGTGCGGTGCAGCGGGCCATGGCGACGGTGCTGAAGGGCCGTACGGCGGTGGTCATCGCGCACCGGCTGTCGACCGTCGAGATCGCGGACCGGGTCCTGGTGATGGAGCACGGACGGATCGTGGAGGACGGCGGATGGGCCGAACTCATCGAGGGCACCGGCAGGTTCGCGGATCTGCACCGGGCCTGGCGGGACAGTCTGGCCTAGGTCGGACGACGGCGGCAGAGGGCGGGCGGATGATCGACGCGTACGAGGACCCCGGAACACCCGACCACCGCGGCGGCGCCCGCTACCTGTGGTGGCTGGTCACCCGCCAGCCGGGGCGGTGTGCCGCGGGGGCGGTGTTCGGCACGGTGTGGATGGTGCTGCTGGCGGCGACGCCGTATCTGATGTCCCGGGCGATCGACGACGGCCTGGAGCCCGGGAACATGCGTGCGCTGACGCTCTGGAGCGGCGCGCTGTTCGCGGTGGGCGCCTTCAACGCGTGGCTGAGCATCATGCGCCACCGCACGATGACGCGGGTGCGGATGGACGCCAACTTCCGGACGGTGAAGGTGGTCGTCGGACAGGCGGTGCGGCTCGGCGCCTCCCTGCGGCGGCAGGCGGGCGCCGGGGAGGTCGTCACGATCGGCGTGGGTGACGTGCAGACGGTCAGCCAGTCGCTGACGGTCGTGGGGCCCGGGATCGGCGCGGTCGTGGGGTATCTGGTGATCGCCGTGCTGCTGGTGTCGGTCTCGGGGGTCGTCGCGCTGGTCGTGCTGCTGGGCATTCCGGTGCTCGCCCTGCTGGTCGGGCCGCTCCTCGGCCGGTTGCAGGGGTCGGAGGCGGAGTACCGCGAACGGCAGGGCGTGCTGACCGCGCGGATCGGCGACCTCGCCGGCGGGCTGCGGGTCCTCGCCGGCCTGGGCGGTAAGCAACTGGTGGCGGACGCCTTCCGGCAGGACTCGGGGCGGCTGCGTGAGCAGGGGTACCGGGTGGGGGCCGTGACCAGCTGGGTGCAGGCGCTGGGCATCGGGCTGCCGAGCCTGTTCCTCGCGGTGGTGACCTGGCTGGCGGCCCGGCTCGCGGCACAGGGCGACATCACGGTGGGCCAGCTGGTGTCCGTCTACGGCTATGTGGCGGTGCTGGTGTGGCCGGTTGCCTTCCTGGTCGAGTGCGGCTACCAGGTCAGCCGCGGCCTGGTGTGCGCCCGCAGGGTCGTACGGTTCCTGTGTCTGGAACCGATGGCCGATACGGGGACCCTGGACGCCCCGTCGGAACCGTCGGCCCTGTACGACCCCGAGTCGGGCGTACGCGTCCTGCCGGGCCGCCTGACGGCCCTGGTCGCGGAACACCCCGCGGACGCCACGACGGTCGTGGACCGCCTGGGCCGCTACGCCCCGTCGGGCGCGACGTGGGGCGACACCCGCCTGGACGACATCGCCCTGAACCAGATCCGGTCACGCATCCGGGTGGCCGACCACGAGGCGGACCTGTTCGCCGGAACCCTCCAGGACATGATCAGGCCCTCTCCCACACGCACTGAACGCCCCGAAGCGGCAACCCGACAGGCACTCCGCACAGCCGCAGCGGAAGACATCGTCCAAGCCCTCCCCCAAGGCCTCGACACCCCCATGGACGCCCAGGCCCGCAACCTCAGCGGCGGCCAGCGCCAACGCATCCGCCTGGCCAGAGCCCTCCTCGCCGACCCGGAGATCCTCCTGGCCGTCGAGCCCACCTCGGCCCTGGACGCCCACACCGAAGCCACCGTCGCCGCCCGGCTGAGGGGAGCGAGGGAAGGCCGCACCACGGTCGTTGCCACCACC
This sequence comes from Streptomyces sp. NPDC006265, assembly GCF_040613555.1. Lineage (NCBI taxonomy): Bacteria > Bacillati > Actinomycetota > Actinomycetes > Kitasatosporales > Streptomycetaceae > Streptomyces > Streptomyces sp. NPDC006265. The sequence goes on along the minus strand of NZ_JBEXSH010000052.1, from coordinate 1,199 downwards.
TCCCCGCTCGTCCTGGACCGCACGGACACGGTCCACTACCTGAAGGACGGCAAGGTCGAAGCCTCCGGCACCCACCACGAACTGCTCGCCACCACCCCCGGCTACCGGGCCCTCGTCGCGAGGGACACCGAGGAGGTCCTGGGATGAGCCGGGCGCATCTGCCGGTCGCCGAACGGGCCGACGTCCGGCGTGCCCTGCTGGGGCTCGTGCGGGCCGACGCCCGCGCCTTCGGAGTCGTGCTGAGCCTGAACGCGCTCGCGGCCCTGGCCGGACTGGCCGGGCCGTGGCTGCTGGGCCGGATGATCGACGACGTGCGGGCCGGGCACGGGACGGCAGCCGTGGACCGGCTGGCCCTGCTCCTCCTGCTGTCCGCCCTCGCGCAGGTGCTGCTGGCGCGCTGGGCCCGGTACGTGGGGCACCGCTTCGGGGAACGGACCCTGGCCCGGGTGCGGGAGCGGTTCGTGGACCGGGCGCTGACGCTGCCCGCGTCGGTGGTGGAGCGGGCCGGCACCGGTGACCTGACGGCACGCGGGACGGCGGACGTGACGACGGTCGGCAACACCCTGCGGGACGCGGGCCCCGTCCTGCTGGTCAACCTGGTCCAGGCGCTGTTCCTGATCGTCGCGGTGTTCCTGATGGAACCGCTGCTCGGCGTCCTCGCGGTGCTGACGCTGACGCCGATCTGGATCGCGCTGCGCTGGTATCTGGGCAGGGCCCGGGACGGCTACCTCGCCGAGGGCGCCGCCACGTCGGACGTGGCCGAGATCGTGGCGTCGACGGCGGCAGGGGCACGCACCGTGGAGGCCTTCGGACTCCGGGAGCAGCGCACGGCCGCGAGCAGGGACGCCCTGGAGACCTCCCGCCGCACCCGCTTCTACACGCTGTTCCTGCGCTCGGTGTTCTTCCCGGTGATGGAGACGTCGTACATCCTCCCGGTGGCCGGAGTGCTGGTGATCGGCGGCGCGCTGCACGCGTCCGGCTCGATGAGCCTCGGAGCGGTGGTGGCGGCGACGCTGTATCTGCACCAGCTGAGCGCACCCTTGGACGAGGTCCTGGTGCGGATCGAGCAACTCCAGTCCGGCGGCGCCTCCTTCGCCCGGGTGGAGGGGCTCGCCCGGGCTCCGCAGGCGCCCGGTGAGGGCGACTGTCCGGATCCCGACGGCGACCGGATCGACGTCACCGGGGTGCGCTACGCGTAC
>NZ_JBEXSH010000051.1:0-19706 GCF_040613555.1 Streptomyces sp. NPDC006265 | reverse complement strand
GGTCACCCATGGCGGGTGAGGTCCACCCCTGCCCGAGCGCTGGTGCCCTGGAAACCCAGGAAGAAGGGGTGCCGGGATGAGCGGTGAGGCCTGGGCCGGTGTGGCGGTGGCGGGCGTCACCGCCACGTACGCTCTGGTCTCCCGCAGGCTGGCGTCGACACCGGTGTCGTCGGCCATGGTGTTCGTCGGCTGCGGGGTGCTCCTGGGGCCCGCCGTGCTCGATGTGATCGATCTTCAGGGTGACGCCGGACAGCTCCGCACCCTGCTCGAAGCCGCTCTCGCCCTGGTCCTCTTCACCGACGCGATGACCGTGCGCCGACGGGACCTGCGCTCCGGCGGGTTCCTGACGGGCCGGCTTCTCGGCATCGGACTGCCCCTGAGCATCGGGGCCGGGTGGCTGCTGGCCTGGCCCTTGCTGCCCGGCCTGAGCGCCTGGGAGCTCGCCCTGGTCGGTGCCGTCCTCGCGCCGACGGACGCGGCGCTCGGCAAGAGCGCCATGACCAGCCCGAGGGTGCCCGCGCTCGTCCGGCAGGGGCTCAACGTGGAAAGCGGCCTGAACGACGGCATGGTGCTCCCGTTCTTCGTCCTCTTCCTGGCCGGCATCCCGGACACGTCCGCCGCCCAGGAGGGGGTGGCGGGCGTCTTCTGGAGGGCACTCGTCGTGAGCACGGTCCTGGGCGTGCTCGTGGGCGCTTGCGGCGGCCGGCTGCTGGGAACGGCGCGGGCCCGCGGATGGGTCGCGGGGGAGTGGGATCAGCTCTTCGTTCCCGCCGTCGCCGCCATTGCGTACGGACTGGGTGTCGTGGTGGACGGGAGCGGTTTCATCGCCGCCTGGGTCGGCGGGTTCGCCTTCGGGGGCGCCCTGCGCCGCTTCCGGCCCGCTGGTCCGCGGGAGAGGCCTGACGGCACCGCCGGCTTCACCGATCATCTCGGCGGGCTGCTGGCCTCGGTCAGCCTGCTCGTCTGGACGAACTGACCGGGCCGATCATCGGCTACGCGCTGCTCAGCCTCACCGTCGTGCGGATGCTGCCGGTCGCCGTCGCGCTCTCCGGCAGTGGGCTCCGGCTGCCGACGATCGCGTACATCGGCTGGTTCGGGCCGCGCGGGCTGGCCTCCGTGGTGCTGGGGCTGCTCGTCCTGGAGGAGGACGTTCCCGGAATGGGGCTCCTGGGCCGGGTCGTCGCGGTCACCGTCGGCCTGAGCGTCCTCCTGCACGGCCTCTCGGCGGTCGCCCTCGCCGACCGGTACGGCCGCTGGCACGAGAGGACCCGCGCTTCAGGACGGGACCTGCGGGAGAGCACGCCCGTCCCCGAGACGGCACACAGGCGACGGATCACCGCACGCTGACATCGAGCGGACGGGTCGGTCACCCGTAACGGGTGAGGCGGCGAGAGCCTCCTGTGGTCATCGTGGAAGGGCAGCCGGTCAGGACCCGGGATGACGAGGTGAACCACGATGGCCAAGCCGTTCAAGGGGAGGATCTCCCTCGACGTCCGTGACTCCCAGCCCGACTGGGAGCCCTTCCTCGCTCCTGAGGCACCCGAGAACAGCCCGAACGTGCTGATGATCGCGTGGGACGACGTCGGTTACGGGACGATGGACTGCTTCGGCGGCCCGGTGACGACACCCGCCATGTCGCGGATCGCCGACATGGGGGTCCGGTACTCGAACTTCCACACCACCGCACTCTGCTCCCCGACCCGTGCCTCGCTGCTGACCGGCAGGAACGCCACGTCGAACGGAATGGCGACCATCGCCGAGTTCAGCGCCGGCTTCCCCGGCATCTCCACCCGCGTCCCCTTCGAGAACGGGTTCATCTCGGAGGTGCTGGGCGAGCGAGGCTACAACACCTACTGCGTCGGCAAGTGGCACCTCACGCCCGGCGAGGAGATCAACATGGCCGCGTACAAGGGCCGGTGGCCCCTCGGGCGCGGCTTCGAGCGGTTCTACGGATTCCTCGGCGGCGAGTCGAACTGCTGGTACCCGGACCTCATCCACGACAACCACCCGGTCGACCCGCCGGCCACGCCCGACGAGGGCTATCACATCGCCAAGGACTTCTCCGACAAGGCCATCGAGTTCGTCCGCGACGCCAAGGTCGTCGACCCCGGCAAGCCCTTCTTCATGTACCTCTCCCTCGACGCCGCGCATGCGCCGCACCACGTGTTCAAGGAGTGGGCCGACCGGTACCGGGGCGTCTTCGACGACGGCTATGAGGCCATCCGCCCGAACATCCTGCGCCGCCAGAAGGAACTCGGCCTGTTGCCCGACGACACGGAGCTCTCCCCGATCAACCCGCACGGCGAGCCCTCGGTGACCGGGCCGGACGGCCAGCCGTGGCCCCTGCTCGACACCGTGCGGCCCTGGGACGAGCTCAGTGCCGACGAGCGGCGGCTGTTCATCCGGATGGCCGAGGTCTTCGCCGGATACGTCTCCTACAGCGACGACCAGCTGGGCCGGGTGCTCGACTTCCTGGAGTCCTCCGGCGAACTCGACAACACCATCATCGTGGCCGTCTCCGACAACGGGGCCAGCGGCGAGGGCGGGCCGGACGGCACGTTCAACGAGTGGCGGTTCTTCAACGGCCTGTCCACACCGGCCGAACTGTCCCTGGAGCACATCGACGAGCTGGGCGGATCGACGTCGTACAACCACTACAACACCGGGTGGGCCTGGGCGTTCGACACCCCGTTCCCGTACTGGAAGCGCTGGGCCGGCTACGAGGGCGGCGTGGCCGACATGTGCCTCATCGCCTGGCCCGCGGGGATCGGGGCTCGCGGGGAGGTGCGCGATCAGTACGTCCACGCCGTGGACGTCGTCCCCACCCTGTACGACCTGCTGGGCATCGACCCGCCCGACGTCGTCAAGGGCCGCCCGCAGAACCCGATCGAGGGCGAGAGCTTCAGACCGTCGCTCACCGACCCCGGGGCGCCGGGGCGGCAGACGCAGTTCTACACGATGCTGGGGCAGCGGTCGATCTACCACGAGGGCTGGCTGGCCTGCACGGTCCACCCGCCGCTGAGCGGCTGGGGGGGGCTTCGCACACGACGTGTGGGAGCTGTACGACCTCACCAACGACCGTGCGCAGTCCACGGACCTGGCCGCGCGGGAACCTGCCCGGCTGGAGACCCTCAAGAGCCTCTGGTACTACTACGCGGGCATCTACAACGGGCTGCCGCTGGACGACCGTACCGCCCTGGAACAGATCCTCGCCGAGCGTCCGCACGGCAGCCCCGAACGCGACCGCTACGTCTACTACCCCGACACCGCCGCGGTGCCCGAGCAGTCCGGCGTCGTGACCAACGGCCGTTCCTACACCATCGCCGCCGGGGTCGCCGTCGACTCGGCCGACGCGGAAGGCGTGCTGTACGCCCACGGCGGCGTGGCGGGCGGCCACAGCCTCTACGTCAAGGACCACCGCTTGCACTACGCGTACAACTGGGTCGGGAGCACCCTCCAGGTCGTCGACGCCGGCCCGGAGATCCCGCCGGGCGAACACGTCCTCACGGCCGAGTTCGCCGCACGAGGCCGCAGCACGGACCGCGCGATGCCCGGCGCGGCCGGCACCCTCACCCTCTACGTCGACGACCAGGAGGTCGGCCACGACGACATCGTGACCCAGCCCGGCAGCTTCTGCGTGGTCGGCGACGGGATCTGTGTGGGCCGCGACGACGCCTCGCCGGTCACACCCGACTACGAGGGACCGTTCCCGTTCACCGGAGGCACGATCGACAAGGTCGTCGTCGACGTCTCGGGCGAGCGATACGTCGATCACGAGGCGCAAGTGCGCGGCTGGTTCATGAAGGACTGACAGACGGGGCACCGCCGCTTGGCGGGCCGGTGGAAAGGAGCCGATGGATGACCGGGAAAACGATCGGGACGCAGAGCGACGGTTCCGGCGAGGCGGAGACACCCGTCTTCGACACCCTCGTCCAGATGACGCTGAACGCCTTCGAACGGTCCGCTCTCGACCCGGAGACATACCTGCTGACCCGCATCGCGGCGCTCGTGGCCATGGGAGCCTCCCCCGCGTCGTACCTGCTCAATATCGGCGCCGCCGACGAGATCGGCGTGCCCGTGGAACGGATCCAGGGCACCCTCGTGGCCATCGCCCCCGTCGTCGGCAGCGCCCGCGTGGTGACCGCCGCCCACGGCATCGGTGAGGCCTTCGGCCTGTCCCTGCTGCCCGGCGGAGTCCCGCAGGGTGAAGGCGAGCAAGAAGGAGCGGAGACATGAATCTGGCCTACGACTACCCGGTCCTCGGAGCGTTCTGGACCGTCATGTGGATCTTCCTGTGGGTCCTGTGGATCGTTCTGCTCTTCAGGATCATCGGAGACATCTTCCGGGACGACACGCTCGGCGGATGGGGCAAGACGGGCTGGCTCGTCTTCGTGATCCTGCTCCCCTTCCTCGGCGTGTTCGTCTACGTCCTGGCCCGCGGCAGGAGCATGGGCGACCGCGAGGTCCGGCACGCCCAGGCCCGGCAGCGGGCGTTCGACGACTACGTCCGTGAGACGACCGGCACCGGCGCGAAGCCCGGGAACGAGGCCGATCAACTCGCCAAGCTCTCCGAGGTCCGTTCCAGGGGCGACATCACCGACGCCGAGTTCCAGCGGGCCAAGGAGAAGATCCTGCACTGAGCCCGGGGACGACCGAGCGCACAGCGCACGGGACCTCGTGGGCTCAGGGCCTCACGAGGCCGCGGCTCCAGCCGGCGGGCCGGTGTCGGCAGACGTGGCCGGCGCGTCCAGGAACTCCCGGATCGCGAAGGCCACCAGCGTGATCACCGCTGTCCACACCACGACCGCCGTGGTCGGATAGTTCCACGTGAACAGGACGACCGCCGCCACCACCAGGACGGCCGCCCCGATCGAGCGCTTGAAGCGATGGACGAACCGCCCGACCGCACCGAGCCGGAGCCCTGCCGACGTCGCCACGTCGCGCAGTCCGCCGATGCCGCTGCGGCAGCCGGTGCGGGTGAGGACGGCGACCCGGGACGGTCCGGCGAGGAAGGCACCGGCGGCGGTGAACAGCGCTACGGCGGCGAGCGCCCGGACGCCCGCCCGCAGGAACTTGACCAGCGCGTCGTAGACGGACCCCGCGGCCGCCTGGGACGCCCCCGGAGGCAGACGGTCGAGATAGACGTCACGGGCGACGGTGAGACCGATGCCCAGTACCAGCATGGCGACGAAGACGGCCAGTGCGGCCCCGATCACCGCGTGCCGCCGGTTGAACGCGGTGTACACGCCGACGGCCGCGACCAGAAGCGCGATGACGGGCAGCCAGCCGCCGAGGAGTTCCAGCACCCGCACATAGGTCTTGATCGTGCCGACGTCCTTCGACGCGAACACCACGAAGTCCGTGTGCACGTCCGGGATCTTCGCGGCGGGCGAGAAACCGGCATCGACCAGCTGCTTCTTGACGTCGGCGACGATCGGCCCCAGGTCGATGACGACCTGGTTGTCCTTCAGCTCCACCGTGCTGCCGGAATGGCCCGTCAGGGCCTCGTCCAGCGCGGAGTGCGCCCTGCGGTTGGCGTTCACCCAGACCGTCTCGAAGGCACTGCTGGTGACGACCCGGGTCACCGCGCCGCTGACCAGCTGCTTGAGTCCGTTCTTGATCGGACCGTCCAGATCGCTCAGCAGCTCGGCCACTCGCGGCGGGACACCTTGCTGCGTGGCCGCGTCCGTCAGTTCCTTGACCAGCGCGTCCACGTCGACCTGCGCCAGCACCGCGGCGGTGACCCGGTTCGTGACGGCCTTCTGCACGTCGGGGTCGCTCGCCAGCGGGCCGACGGTGTCGACGTAGCGGTCCGTGTCCTGCACGATGCCGTTCGCCCAGACAGCGACGACCGAGAGCAGCGACAGCAGCGCGGCCAGGAGGATCAGCAGGGCCGCGCCGAGCGAGCGCCACGGGTGCCGTGCCGCCCGGGACGGCCGGGCACTCTCCAGCGCGTTCACCCGCTGCCGCAACTCGTCCAGCTCGCCGTGGCCGCGGTCCGAGAGCCGGTCGTCACCGCTGTCGCTCATGGTCACCAGCACATCGGCGCGGCGCACCGTACGCGACCTGGACGGACCAGGCGGGTGACCGACGTACCGAGGTGCGACCACCGTGGCTCGATGGTGCAATTGGACTATTGGAGTGGGTGAACCGGGGGAAACAGGGGGACGGCCACGAGCACCAGAGGTGACGCCGTGAGTGACGCATTCGAAGAAGCGGGAGAGGTGGGCCCGGTCGACTACCTGGTCGTCGAGTTCCCGGGCAATCGCATGACGGGCGAGGGCTTCCCCATCCTCGTCGATCTCGTGGACCGCGGCCTCATCCGGATCCTGGACCTGGTGTTCGTCCGGAAGGACGACGACGGATCCGTCAGTGGCATGGAGATCGCCGACCTCACCGGTGACGGCGAACTCGACCTGGCTGTCTTCGAGGGGGCCTCGTCAGGACTCCTCGGCCAGGACGACATCGAGGAAGCGGCCACCGCCCTGGAACCCGGCAGCTCCGCCGGCGTCCTCGTCTACGAGAACCTGTGGGCCGCACCCTTCGCCGCCGCGCTGCGCCGCGGCGGGGCCCGAATGGTCGCCTCCGGGCGGATTCCGGTTCCTGCGCTCGTCGCCGCCCTCGAGGCGACAGAGGGCGCCCACTAGGCAGGAGGTACTGAGATGCCGGGTCTCATCCGCGGGGTCGCCCGCACCGCCGTCGTCGCCGGAACCGCGACCGCCGTGTCCAACCGGGTGTCACGCCGCCAGCAGGGTCGGTGGGCGGCGCAGCAGGGCTACGAAGCCCCCTCGCGCCAGCCGGCCTACGCCGCGGAGCCGCCCGCGCCCCCGGCCGCCCCCGACATGACCAGCAAGATCGAACAGCTCAAGCAGCTCGGCGAACTCAAGAACCAAGGTGTATTGACGGAGGCCGAGTTCGAGGAACAGAAGCGCGTGCTCCTCGGCTGACGGCTGGTTCCGCCTCGCCCGGCCGTGTACGGACGGTCCAGCGTCGGGGCGGCGGGATTCGAACCGACGCCTTCACTGGTCAGAGCGTTGGGGCGCATGTCGTCTGGGTACCGCCCGAGGTCCGTCAGCAGACCGTGTCTCTCATGCTGGCGCCGCCGCCACCCGAGACCAGTTGAATGTGACGTCCGGACTGTCGACTGCCTCGCTGTTCACGACCTTCGACGGTAGGGCCTGCGCCTCAGCCCGATCATCGCTGCCGGGCTGATCAGCGGTGCCATCGTGCACCACCCCCCCCGATCCCACCCGTTACAGCCTCATCGCCGTCATAGGCGCCGCCGTTTTCCTCTGCGCCACGATCCTCAACGAGTTCGTCCTCACCCGCAGCCTCCCCAGCGTCGCGAAGGTCTGCGGTGTGGTCGCGGCCTCCCTCGCGCTGTCGTTCGGCATCGGCATGCTCAGCGGCGGGCTACAGCACTTCGAGGACTTCCCCGAACGTGCGGCGATGCTCATCCCCTTCGGTCTCGCGCCCTTCGTCGGGTTGAAGGGCATAGCCCGGGAGATGGCCGCGCAACCGGGCGGCGACGGCCACGGCCACGGGGAAGAGCCCGTCACCGAGGCCGAGGAGCCGGAGACGACCGGGACGGACGGCCACCGGCACGAACCCGGCTCCTCCGGGAACCCGGCCCATGGGACGCCGCCGGGTGGCCGTCCGAGTGAGGAGCCGACGGCAACGGTTCCGCGTGCGCTCAGTGCCCTTCGGCGGAGGACATGGGCAGCCGCTGGGTGAAGGTCCTGCCGCCGTCGCGCGATGCGTACACGCCGTCCTGTGTGGCGACGAGGACGCGCTTGGCGTCGACGGCGGTCAGGGCCTGGGGCTGCCCGCCCGGAACGGTCCCGGTCTCCTTCCAGCTGGCGCCGCCATCGGTGCTGTGGTGCAGGTTGCCTGCGAGGTCGACGCCGTACAGGGCGTCGGCCGTGGGCCAGGACAGGAAGGCGAGGGCCTGCCCGGTCCCCGCGCGGAACTTCCGACCGCCGTCGGTGCTCGCGGCGACGCCGCCCTCCGTGGTGGCCAGCACGACGTCCCGGTCCTCCGGGCTGACGGCGATGTCCAGGGCGGCGACCTCGGCACGGTCGTCCCAGGACGTCCGGTCGGTGCTGACGCGCAGCAGGCCGCGGCTGCTGTCGTAGCCGTAGACGCTGTTGTGCGCGTACTCCAGGGAGTGGAAGTCGGTGGTGCCGCCCAGGGACAGGGTCTTCCAGGTCTTGCCGGAGTCTGTGGACTGGAGCAGACCGCGGTTGCCGTGGCCCCCGCTGCCCTCGGCCGGGTGGCCGCTGCCGAGGAAGGTCTTCGGCCCGATGACCGTGAAGCCCATGTAGTCGGCCGTGTCGCCGACCCGCTGGGCGGTGCCGTCGGCGGCCACGGCGATCACGCCTTCGTGGGTGGCGACGTACAGGCGCCCGTCGGCCGGGTCGATGCCCAGACCGTGGACGTGGCTGACGGCGAGGTCGCCGGAGCCTTCGCCCGACGCCGTATCGGACGAGGTGCCGGTGTTGGTGGAGCATGCGGCCAGTACGGCCGCGAGGACGGCTGCGGTGATGGCGGTGGCAGCACGGGAACGAGTCTTCATGCTGAGGATCTCTCGGTAGGGCGCGAGGTGGGATTGCGAGCAGAACTCAGGGACCGGCGCAGGACGTGCCCGCACGGGGGCCGGGCTGCGCGGAAGCAGGCCCAGCCCCCGATGCGGGGGTCGTCAGCTCTTGCCGAGGAGCTTGTTCATCTCCTCGATCTCGGCGTTCTGGGCGGTGATGATGTCCCCGGCCAGCTTCTTGGTCGGCCCGTACTGGCCTTTGTCCTTCTCGGTTGTGGCCATCTCCACGGCGCCCTCGTGATGCTCGACCATCATGGTCAGGAACATCGTGTCGAAGCCCTTGCCGGACGCCTCCATCAGCTCGTCCATGTCCTCGGTGTCCATCATCCCGGGCATGTGGGAGCTGCCGGAGTCGCCGCCGTGGTCCATGCCCGGCATGGAGGAGGGAGCGTCCTCGCCCCAGGACTCCAGCCAACCGGACATCGTCTCGATCTCCGGGCCCTGGGCCTTCTCGATGCGCGTGGCCAGGTCCTTGACCTCGGCGGAGGACGCCTGACGGGCGGCCATCTTCGACATCTGGATGGCCTGCTGGTGGTGGGGGATCATGTCCTGCGCGAAGGAGACGTCCTGGTCGTTGTGGGCGCCGGCGGTGTCCTCGGCGCCGGCTGAGGCCGACGTCTGCGTACCGGAACCGGTGTCGGAGCCGTTGTCGCTGCCGCAGGCGGCGAGGACGAGGGCGGCGGCCACGGCCGTGGTGCCGAGGGCGGCACGACGGATGAGGGAACGGGTGCTGGTCATGGTGGTACTCCTGCGGTCTGCGGAGGATGCTGCGGGACATGGCTGAGCGCCGTATGGCTGCCCGCCACGGTGCAGGTGGCGAGGACGGATACGGCTCGGCCTTGTCCTAGATCCGCAGGAGTTGCAGTTCGGCCAGTGTGGGCGGCGCCCGGCCGCCGTCGGTCGTGGTGGCGAGGGACCCGTGGCCACCGTCGGTGGGCGCGAGCGTGCTGACAGGGTTGGCCAACGGCGCGGCAAGGACCGGCCCCGCGCCGACAGCACCGGACGCGCACGTCGCGTCGGCGTGCTCGGCATGGCCGCCACCGCTGTCACCGTGGCAGACGTACTCGTCGCTCCCCATCGCCATCCCGGCGTGCGCAGAGGCGAAGGAGGAGTGGTGGGTGCCGGCGGCCACGGCCTCGCCCGGACCGAGGGCGTGCATGCCGAAAAGGCCGGCCAGCAGCCCGAGCATCAACAGCACCCGCCACCGCCCACGGGGCGATCGCGCAGAGTGGAGCTGTGCACGGGCTGTCACAACCCTCATGCTACGGAAACCGCTCGGCTCCGCGCGGGCAGTCGGGCATTCGGCCAGTCGTTGCTTGCGGAGGCACCGAGCAAGGCCCGCTCAGCCGGTCGAAACCGGGCAGTCCGCCCGGCCGTCCGGCGTTCGCTACACCCGGCGCGCGCTGCCAGGAGTACGGCCTCGGCGAACAGATCCCGCCGGCCGGCCATGAAGCTCGGCCAACCGCTGACACCCTCCGCCGCTGCCTCACACGGATCCGAGATCACGCGCGTGGTTGAATGCGGCGCGAGGAATCCGGGAGCCGCATCTCGAAGGCGGCTCCCAAGTAATTCCCAAGATGGTCCCCCAGACCACTCAGGGGCCCGATCCGCGATGCGGACCAGGCCCCTGAGCTGGTATTCCCCTGTCGGGGTGGCGGGATTTGAACCCACGACCTCTTCGTCCCGAATGAGGATCGGTTAATGCTCTTTCCTGCCTGGATTGTGTTTGCGCAGGTCAAGGGGGTGGCATCGGTTGGTCTCGGGTGGTGTGGAGGGGGCTTCGGGAGCAGGGCGGCTACCAGATGGCTCCCGAGGGTGCTGCTGCCTGGATGGTGCTGGAGAGTCAGCCCTGCGACCCGAAGGCAATCCACCGGCCACCAGTGCCAGGAAGTCGAGTCGGCCACTCCATTCGCCGTCCGCTGCCTGGCGTCGGAGACTGCCGATGTGGTCCGGACGAAGTACGCGATGGCATCGCGGGTGCTCACCAGCGTGGGTGCGGGCGCTGGAGGGGCGCGGGTCGGGTCAGACCTTCTTGACGACGATCGTGTCCGGGACCAGCTTCTCCAGGTCGTCGACATCCGATGTGAAGACGGTGACCTGTCCCTTCTGCTGTCGCGCGATGACGGCGAGCACGGCGTCGATCGCGTACTTGTGGCCGTGCAACTTGGCGTCGGCCAGGAGGCGACGCGCCTGGCGGGCCTCGTCCTTCCCGATGTCGACGACCTGGAGCCGGGACAGTACCCAGTCCCAGCGCTGCTCGGTCGTTCTGCCGTCGTACGCCTCGACCAGTGTCATCGGGGACGTCACCACTTCGGCCTCCCCGCGTGCCGCGAGGTCGAGCCAGGCGATCATCTTCCGGTCGCCGCGTACCGCAAGGGACAGGGCTTCACAGTCCAGTACGAAGACGCGGAGGGGTCGCTGTCCGTGCTCACCGGCTCGCTTCTTCACGCAGCCTCTCCGGCGTTGTGCTTTCCGGCGGTTCGACGCTGCTCGTGTTCGGCGTCGAGTTCGTCCAGCTCGACGAGCGCTGCCGCATGCTCGTCCTCGGTGATGGGGCCGTGCTCTTCCTGCAACCAGTCGACCAGTTCCAGGAGCCGGTCCCGGTCACGCTTGAAGCGCAGCGCCTCGGCGACATACGCCGACAGGCCCCGCTCTGCCGCGTCCGCGCGGATCTCGTCCAGGAGATCCTCGGGAATCGTCACGGTTACCTTCTTCGTCGCCATACAAGAGACCATACTCCCGGTATCGCACTCCTTACCAGCGGGTCATGTGATAGGCGCTCGGCGATCAGGCGGCCGGGGCGGGGCGTGGGCTGCCGTGGAAGACCTGGCTGGTGTGCCAGGAGCGGTGGACCGCCGCGACGGGACTGGCACCCGGTTGAGGTCCGATGAGCGGGCGGCCGGCGAGCGTCGGCACAGCGAAAGCTGTAGCGGAGGTCGAGTGGCACCCACTCCAGCGGGTTCAACTCCTGCTCGAACAGGTCGAGTTGGTCGGCCAGTGCGGCTTTGGAGATAGACTAGGGCTCGGCGGGCTCCAGCCGGAAACGGATGATCTCGGCAGGCCGGAAGACGCCGAGGGAGGTCCCTCGCTGCTCCTGATCCCGCTTGATGGCGCAGAGCGACGGTGCGACCAGCGGCTCGACATGGGACGGAGTGGAGCCCGACCGGCCGTGTCTTCACGACTCGGAGCGGCGAGCCGTTGGACGCAGCCAACGTCCGGCGGGACTTCAAGGCCATAGTGAGGAAGGCCGGACTGGAGCCGGAGTGGACTCCGAGGGAGCTCCGGCACATTGTCTCTGCTTAGTTTCCGTGTGGCGATTGGCTTCAACGGGGCTGGTGGCCTGGGGGTTTGGGCTTTGCGCTGAGCCGTGTGGTGTTTCTACTGTCGGCGCTCATGATCCTGAGCTTCTTCTCGTCCCGGGGCTGGGAGTCCTGGGACATCGAGCATCGGCCGTTGATCCCCGAGGGGATGCCCGTGCTCGTCGACGACGACCTGCGCTTCGAGGACGGCCCTGCCGCGCCGCGCCCGGCGGCGGTGGTGAACCGGTGGTTGCGTGAGCTCCCTGCCAGCGGGGCGCCCGCGCCGAACTCGTGGGAGAACTACGCGCGAGTCCTCAAGAAGTGGATGGAGTTCCTGGCCGTACACGGAGTGGGCCTGTTCGACTCGCGGGAGCGGTTGAAGGCCGGGCTCAGCCGGTACGCCGAGCACCGGACCGCGGGCCCGCTGAAGGCCCGGTTCGCGGCGACGACGTGGGGCCAGCACATGAGCATCCTGTCGTTGTTCTACCGGTGGGCGATCAACGAGGGGTACGCGACGGCGGAGCCGTTCACCTACCGCTCCGCACGGGCCCTGTTCGCCGGGACCGGCCGAGAGGTCAAGGTGAACCTTGCGGTGCGCCGCACGCCGAAGCCGCACGTGACGATCAAGTACCTGGAGCCGGACTTCACCGAGTTGTTCCGCAAGGGCCTGCGCGGGCTGGCCCCGGACGGCTCGCAGGACACCGGGTTCCACGGCCGGGAGATGACCCGGAACGCTGCCATCGGGGACCTGGCGCTGGCCACGGGGCTGCGGCTGCAGGAGTTCACCTACCTGCTGCCTTGGGAGATCCCCGCCCTGCCGCCCGCGCCGACCGCGGTGCCGATCCCGTTTTCGGTGCCGGCCGCAATCACCAAGGGAAGGAAGTTCCGCACCACCTGGATCTCCTTCGAGGTCCTCGCTGCGGTGCACGACTACCTGGAGCTGGACCGGGCGGCCACAGCGGAGGGGACACGGTGGCGGCCGCCGCGACGGTGGGGCGAGCCGCTGATGGTGTCCGAGCCGGACGCCCGGGGCGGGCTGATCAACGGTGTTCGGAGGCCGTGGGCGTCTTTGACGCCGGCCGAGAGGCGGCGGCTGGTTGCGCCGGACGGGGGCTCGTGCCTGTTGGCGGTGAAGAACGGTGGCGGCCCGTTCACCGCCTGGGCGACGGTCTTCGAGCGTACATCGGACCGGATCCGGGCCCGGTTCGAGCCGCGTTTCCCGCACGTTTGGCCCCATCGGCTCCGTCATACGTTTTCGATGAGGACACTGGAATACCTGGTCACCGGGCACTATCGGCAGGCCGCGAGGCTCGTGACGGAGACGGACGCAGACGCCGCTCTTGTGTTCTACCTCTCCAAGGCCGACCCGCTGCTGGTCCTGCGTGACTTGCTGGGACACAGCACCGTACTCGTGACGGAAAAGTACCTCCGCCGCCTGGACACCACCCGCATCTACCGGGAGGCATACGAGGCTGCAGGGGCGGCGGCCGGCTTGACCGAGGACACGGAGGCCGAACACGAGGCCGCGGCAGAGTTCGCCGACGACGTCGTGGCCGGAGGTGCCTGAGATGCCGGCCACGCTTATCGACGAACAGCTTGGCCTGGACTGCGTCTTCAGCGACGGCAGGCGCGCGAAGCTTTCCCTGGACGGCCTGCCCAACCCGCAGCTGGCACGGGACCTGGTCATCGGCCTGGCCGAGCTAGTCCACCCGCACGGAACCGTGGACGCCGCCGGCAGCATGCAGCACTACACCAGCGCCGCCCGGCACATGGTGCGGACCCTCGCGGACCGCGGGTTCTCCGGCGGTCTCGGACAGCTGAGCCGCGGCATGCTCGCCGAGTACTGGATGGGCGCCTCCAGGGGACGTGAGGCCCTGACCCGGCACATGGTCCTGGGGTTCGCCGCGGCCGGAGGGATGCTCGTGCCGGGGGTGGAGGATCTCGCGAACGGCAGGAACTACCACCCGCAGCCCTACCGCAAGCCCCTGCCGCCCTACGACGAGGCCGAGTGGGACCGGCTCATCAGCGTCTGCCGCACGCTGACCGAGGAGTCGTACGCCGACCACCGCCGGGCACTGGCCGCCGCCTCCCGCGGACGGCACCCCGCCGAAGCAGGGTGGACAGCGGAGAACTTCTGCTGGCTGCTGTCACGGACCGGCCCGATCGGCACCCCCGATTTCGCCCGAGCTATCGGCGTGACCTTTGACGCCCTCCACAAACGCATCGGCGTCGGCCCCTTCCACGACGCCGTCCAGGGCGTCTTCCCTCACCTGGACGTGACGCTCGCCTACCGGCTGCTGTTCGGCATCTACTCCGGCATCGTGCCCGACGGCATCGACGATCTCGGTGTCGGCGACATCGACTGGGCCGGCGACGCGTCGATCCTGCTGTCCTATGTCAAGGGCCGCACCGCCGCCGAGAGTCTGAACCTCCCGCGTCGGGCCGTGCGACTGCTGGAACAATGGCTCGCCCACTCCGCGCTGCTGCGGAGCTTCATGCCGCCCGGAGACCGGGAACGGCTCTGGCTCTGCCTGGCACGGCCGGGAAACCCGGCCCTGGCCGCACGGAAGGTCACCAGCGTCTCCCGGCAGGCATGGGCCCGGCGGCACGGCATCGTCGACGACGAGGGCAAACCGCTGAAGATCCACCGGTCCCGGATCCGCACCACCCATCACGCGATGCGCGACAAGCGCACCTGGACAGGCAGCGCACGGGCCACCATCGACCCGAACCACACTCCGGCCGTCGAGGGCGACCACTACCTGAGCGCCACCACACCGGCCCAGCGCAAGGCCGTCGAGGCCATCGTCGAGGACGCCCAGCACGACCTGCTCAGACGCGCTCACCCGCCCACCGTCCTCACCGACGAGGACGCCGCCGCCCTGGCCCAGGACTACCCCGAAGTCGTGGCCGCCATGGAGCTGGACGACGACGCACTCGCCGAGTTGATCGGCGGGCAGCGGGATGTATTCACCGCCGCCTGCGGCGACCAGCTGTCCGGGCTGCACGGTCCGAAGGGCAAGCCGTGTCCGGCCCGCCCCTGGGTCTGCCTGCTCTGCCCGCTGGCGGTGTTCGCCCCGCGTCATGCCGCCAACCTGCTGCGGCTGAAGGCGTTCTTCTCCAGGCAGTGGCAGCAGATGCCCGCCGCCCACTTCATGGCCGTCTTCGGCCCCTACGCCACCCGGATTCAGCAAGTCCTGGACCGCTTCGACCCCGTCCTGCTGGCCGAAGCCGCCGCCCACATCCGCGACAAGGACGACGAACTGCCTCTGCGCCCCGAGGAGCTGACCGCATGACCACCGCTGTCACCGCGGCCTTCCACAGCGTGGGCGATGAGTCTCCCTTCGCCGGCGCGGACATCTGCCGAGAGGCGGGCTTCGACCTGCCCGCCGGGACCCGCCGACCGATCTTCGACGACGACCTATGGGATTTCACCGACGTGATCGGACTGCCGGTACAGATGCCGCTGCACCAACGGCGCTTCGACTTCACCGCGATCACGGACCCGAGGTGGAGGCTGGTCGCCAAGGAACTCGTACTCGCACTGCTGGCACCCCGGCATCCGGCGGTCGCACCCCTGCCCCGCGCCTACCGCACCGCATTGCACCTGCGGACCTGCGCAGGCCGACTCGCCGAGCTCAGCCGCTTCTTCCACTGGCTCGCCTACCAGGGCCTCACCTCCTCCCTCGCCCAGGTGGATGCCAGGTGCTGCGAGGCATACCTGGCCCACCGGCGCTACGTGCTCGACGAGCACGGCACCGTGATCGGCAGCCAGAGCCCGGCTGTCCGGCGAGCCGCCGCCCTGGTCCCCATCGACCTGGTCAACTACCGCGAAATGTTCACCGCCGACCGGCCCAGCGACGATCTTGTCCCCTGGGGAGGCGCCACCGCCTCCGCCGTCGCCGAGATGCCCAACGGCCGGGACGAGAACAAGACTCAGCCCGTCGAGGACAGCGTGCTGCAGCCGGTCCTGGCCGCCGCCCTTTACCTGCTGTCCGCCCTCGGCCCGCACGCGGTCACGCTCGCCGAAGACATCCGGGAAGCTGATCGCATCGGTGTCCGCTATGCCCGCAAAGCCAGCAGCCGTCATGGGCGCAAGCCCCCAACCCAGCACCCAGAGGCGAAGATCACCGCGTTGCTCGCCGAACACGAGAGGACAAACGATCCCCTTCCCTTGCTCCCGGCCCGCCACGTTGCCGACCGAATCGCCAAGGGCTGGACGGTCAACCATCCGCTGGTGCATGTCTCTCTTGACCTCCTCGCCCGCCGGGCCGGGCTCAGCCAGTTCAGCCCACGGTGGCTGACCACCCTGCGTGAGCCGCTGGAGGAGACTCTGGCGAAGGTCGGAGCGGACAGAGAATTCGGGCGCAATGCCGCCAGCGTCGCGGCGGCGGACGACAACGAGGCGGTGCCCTGGACGCTGCCGCTGCACCGGCTTCAGGCGGTCGCCCTGGTCGGCATCGTCCGCACCGCCGCGGTGATCGTCCTGGCGGCGGTATCTGGGATGCGTTCCAGCGAGCTCATGGAGCTGACGGTCGGCTGCCGCCGTCCTCCGGAGGAACCGGCCCCCGGCCTGACCCGTTACCGGCTGGTCAGCAAGGTGATCAAGGGACAGGAACTCGGCGGCATCGTCGACGAGTGGGTGGTCATCGAGTCCGCATACCGCGCTGTCGAGCTGATCGAACAGCTTCACCCCGACCCGCGCGAAGGCGCCACACTCCTGGGGCGGTTCGCCTTCGACGTCCGCTACCGCTGGTTCCGGAACTGGGTCAACTCCCAGGCCGGACAACGACTCGGCCTGGCACCGATCCCCACCGGACCGGTCACTCTGCGGCGCCTGCGACGGACCCTCGCGCTGGAGATGGCCTACCGCCCCGGCGGCGTCCTCGCGACCAAGATCCACCTCAAGCACATCGCCGTCGCGACCACCGAGGGCTACAGCTCCCGTCCCGGCGGCGCGCAAGCAGAACTGCTTGCCGAGGTCAACAAGCACGAAAGCGACCGCAATCTCCAGCTCGTCCTGGACGAGTTCCGCAACTACCAGCAGGGCAGCCTCCCCGCCGGCCCTGGAGCACGCGAACTCACCGCGTTCTTCGCCAGCATCGACGCCCAACTCGACGCAGTCTCAGCCTCGGCCCCGAAGACCCAGCGCAACGACCGCGACGTGCTCAACCTGCTGACCAAACGCGCCAAGGTCCTCCACCTCGGCCCGGCGAACTACTGCTGGTTCACCGATCCCTCCCGGGCGCTCTGCCTCAAACTGGCCGGCACCCCCACCGCCGACCGGCCGCTGATGGGGATGTGTGACTCCGCCCGCTGCCCGCAGGCGACTCACCACCCCTGCCACCGCCCCATCTGGGCCGAACACGCCGAACGCACCGAGACGTTCATCGGACAGCTCGGCACCACCCGCAAGACCGAACGCACCCGGCTCCAGAGAGATCACGAGCGGGCCCTCCGCGTCGTCGCCGAGATCGACGCCACCAGCACCACCGTCAGCAAGGAGTCCGCATGAGAATCACCGCAGTCCAGCGGGCCGAGAACGAGAACCGGATCCGAGCCGCCATAGACCGCCTCCTGCGCGGCGAGATCCCGCCCGGCGGCCGATGCGACATCAAGACCCTCGCCCGCGAAGCGGGTGTCGACCGCACCGCGTTCTACGGCACCCGCCCCTACGCTCACCTCCGCGTCGAGTTCGAACGACGGGTCCAAGTGCTGCAGCAGGCCGGCGAGATCCCCGACCCCCGCGAAGCCCAGATCACCCGCCTCAAGGCGGAGAATGCCAAGCTCAGGGAGCGACTGGCCAAGTCGGAACAGACGATCGACGAGCTCACGGACTTCCGCACCCAGGCCCTGGCCCGGCTCGCCGCCCAACACGAAGAGATCGTCCACCTTCGGGCCACAGCCGCCGAGACGGCATCCGTGACTCGACTTCCTGGCGCCCGCACCACCGTGATCGGGACGTGCAATTGACAACGCGGGCAGGCAGCGGCTCCCCGGCATCAGGCCGGAATGTCGGCCCGTCGTACATGCAAGTGGCCGTCCCTGGGGAAAGGCGGCCGAGCCGGAAGGACCTGGTGAAACCCGTATCTGGCCTTCTCCGCAACCCGGCACGAGGCGAGGTTATCCACCTGATGGAGCAGGTCGAGACGTTCCAGACCTTCGCCCGCGAAGACGTCGAAGGCCCAGCGGGTGAGAGCTTCGAGGGCACGAGGGGCCACCCCCTGGCCTCGGGCGTGGGCTGCCGTCCAGTAGCCGACTTCTGCGGATTCGTGGCTGGGACCGGTCCGCTTCATGACCACGTTGCCAGCCAGCTGGCCCTCGCCAGTGCCGGAGTGATCTTCATGCACGGCGAAGCTCAGCCTTTCTCCGGTCTCCCAGCCGCGTCTCTGAAGCTCCAGCCACTCCACTGCATCCTCGATGCTCTCTACAGGAAGCCTCGTCCAACGACGCAACGTGGGATCGCGATACGCCTCGACCAGCGGATCGACGTCGTCATCATTCCAAGGGCGCAGGAAGAGCGCAGAGGCAGACGGCGTCGCGTCCACCTGCAAGGTGACGTTCATCAAGATCCTCCCCGAACGGTTCACCTGATCATCTCTCATCCCGTGAGCTGTGATCCGTGCGGTCGCGCGATCAGCAGAACGCCGACAAGAGGAACCGATCCGCAGAAGACGTGCCACGAGTCGACACAGGGCGAACGAAGAGGTGATCTGCACCACATCGTTGCTCTTGGGATGCAACACGCTCACCGGACTGCGTCGCGAAACCGCTCGCGCCAACGCGCCTGCTCAATCGCTACACGGCGTCACCCGCACACGGCCTCTGCGGACACAAGGCACAGCTTCGTGTCCCTGCTCTCCGACCACGGGATCCCGCTGGAGCGGATCGCGCTCTTGGTCGGTCACAGCAGTTAGGCGACCACAGAGGCGGTCTACCGGAAGCAGCTCCGGCCCGTGATCACGCAGGGTGCCGAAGCGATGGATGACATCTTCGCCGAAGATCAGGAAAGGGAGAACGCGGAGAACGACGCAGAGGGCGACGCGGTGGCCTGATCAAAATCGTTTGGCCCCCTGTTTGGCCCCCGGAGCACGACAGAACCCACATACGAAAGTCGTATGTGGGTTCTGACCAGCGTCGGGGTGGCGGGATTTGAACCCACGACCTCTTCGTCCCGAACGAAGCGCGCTGCCAAGCTGCGCTACACCCCGATGTCGCTGCTGTCGCGGCGACGACGTTTACTTTAGCCCACCGGTGGCTAGAGACGAAATCCGGTTTTGCCGCAGTGGCGGACGGGGTTCGGGCGGGTGTGGTCGAGGGCTACGAGGAGCACGGCCAGGGCGTAGAAGGAGAGGCCCAGGAGGAGGGCGTTGCCGAGGACGCGCTTGAAGCCGTCCTGGCCGACGTCCAGGAAGGGGTAGAGGTAGCGGTCGGGGGTGCCCGGGAGGAGCAGCTCGCCCCGGGTGAGGCAGAAGGCCAGGTAGGCCATGGGGTAGAGGAGCCAGATGCCGGCCTGGCGGAAGTGCAGGCGGCCGGGGGACGTGAGCAGGAGCCAGTCCAGTACCGCCGCGATCGGGGTCACCGTGTGCAGCAGCAGGTGGGAGAGTGCCTGCCCGCCCGTCGAGGTCGCCGCCTCGCCCGTGAGGGAGAACGGGCTCGCCGCGTTGGCCAGGAGCAGGTGATGCACCAGGGCCGCGATGACGACGTAGAGCAGCGTCGCACCCAGCACGGCACCCCCACCGATCCCCTCACGCGACGCCCCCGACAGCACCTCGTCCCGCAGCCGACGGCACCGCGCCGCAACGTCGTCC
>NZ_JBEXSH010000050.1:0-19744 GCF_040613555.1 Streptomyces sp. NPDC006265 | reverse complement strand
AACGACCGGCACCGGCACCCCCCCGGTGAGCTATCCTAGTACGGCTCCGACCGCCCCTACCACCCCCTACAGCCCCCCCTCGCCGACCCCGCCGTGATGTGAGAGATCCACGGGGCGGGACGCCACGGCGAGTTCACGGCCCGTGGCGTCGAAGGCCGCCGCCTTGACCATGGACGTGCCCACATCGATACCGATGTACATGCGGCTCTCCTCCGGGTCCTCAGGTCAGACAGTGCGCGAGCGGCTCCCCGCGCACCCAGCGGCCCACCTCTTCGGCGGCGATCCGGGCGGCCTTCTCCGCGACCGCCCGCGACGCCCCGCCCAAGTGGGGGGTGAGGACCACGCGGTCGGCCAGCCCCAGCAACCGGGACTCCGCCGGCAGCGGCTCCCGCTCATAGGTGTCCAGAGCCGCCGCCGACACCCGCCCGCTCTCCAGCGCGTCGCACAGCGCGCCCTCGTCCAGCAGCGGGCCCCGGGCCACGTTCACCACCACCGCGCCGGACGGCAGCAGCCCCAGCTCCCGGGCGCCGATCAGCCCCCGCGTCTCGGGCGTGAGCCGGGCGTGCAGGGTGATCACCTGGGAGCGGCGCAGGAGGTCGTCGAGGGACGTCACCCGCAGGCCGTGGATCTCGCCGTGCACATACGGGTCGTGGACCATCACCCGGGCCCCGAACGCGCACAGCACCCGTGCGACCCGGCTGCCGACGGCCCCGTACCCGACCAGACCGACGGGCAGGTCCTCCAGCTCCAGACCGCTGCGCCCGTAGGTGTAGTACGTCGCCCCTTCCCAGCTGCCCTGCCGGGCGAGCGGGTCGTGGGCCTGGGGGATGCGGCGCAGGGCGGCCAGCATCATCCCCACGGTGAACTCGGCGGTGGCGGCGGCGTTGCGGCCGGGCGCGAAGCACACCCGCACGTCATGGTTCCTGGCCGCGTCCAGATTGACGTTGACCGGCCCGCCCCGGCAGACCACGACCAGCTTCAGATCCGGGCAGGCGGCGAGGACCTTCTCCGTCACCGGGCCCATCTGCGTGACGAGGACCTCCGCCCCGGCCAGCGCCTCGATCATCGCGTCCTCGGCGTCGCTGGCCTCCTGCACCTCGGCGACCGGCCCGAACGGCTCCAGTGGCCAGCCCAGTGTCAGTTCCCCGACGTCCGCCCGCCCCACCTCGTGCTCCACCGCCCGCGCGATCAGCGACGGCAGGACGAAGTGGTCACCGGCGGCCACGACACGCACGCTGTTTCCGTCAGTCATCGCAGGGAAACTCCCGTCTCGGCGTCGAAGACATGGGTGTGCCGGGGGTCGGCGGCGACCCGGACCCGCTCGTCGTGCGCGAGCCGCACCTCGGGATCGGTGAGGACGACCAGATGCCGTTCGACACCGTCCAGGGCGAGGGTCGCCAGGCCCGACTCCAGGAGCGGTTCATGGGCGACGACCCGGGCGGGCAGACCGCCCTCGGCGGTGAGGCGGACGTCCTCGGGGCGGATCCCGACCACCACCTTCCGGCCCTCGTCCACCGGCACGGGCAGCGCGATGCGCACCGCCTCGGAGAGCCGGGCGCGGCCGTCCCCGGCGATGCCGGGCAGCAGGGTGATCGCCGGTTCGCCGACGAAGTCCGCGACGAACACGTTGGCCGGACTGTCGTAGATCTCGTAGGGCGTGCCGAGCTGCTGGATGACGCCGTCCTTCATCACGGCGATCCGGTCGGCGAGGGAGAGGGCCTCCTCCTGGTCGTGGGTGACCAGGATCGTGGTGTGGCCCAGGTCCTTCTGGATGCGCTTGAGTTCCCGGCGGGTGGAGTCGCGCTGGGCCGCGTCCAGGTGGGAGAGGGGTTCGTCGAGGAGCAGGACATCGGGTTCGCGGATCAGGGCCCGGGCCAGGGAGACGCGCTGCTTCTGGCCGCTGGACAGGCCGGCCGGGCGGGCGCCGAGGAGGTCGGTCAGGCCGACCCGCTCGGCGATGTCCTTCACCTTGCGTTCGACGTCATCGCCGGAACCGCGGGCGGCTCTGCGCCGGGCCTTCAGCCCGAACGCCAGGTTCTCCGCGACCGAAAGCGGCGGATACAGCGCGTAATTCTCGAACGCGACCCCGATGTTCCGCCGCTGAGCGGGCCGTTCGACGACCGACGCCCCGCCGACCAGGATGTCCCCGCCGGTGACGGACTCCAGCCCGGCGATCATCCGTAACGTGGTCGACTTGCCGCACCCGGACGGCCCGAGCAGCCCGAGCAACTCGCCGGACCGCAGGGTCAGGTCGATCCCGCGGACGGCGTCCACGGAAGGCCGCCCACGCGACCGGTAGGTCTTCCGCAGCTCACGAAGCTCCAGTCCCGTTCCCGTCATGGCCGCCTTTCCCGCAAACCTCGTAACGGACCTTGTGCTCGTCCAGATCCCGCAGTGCCTCCGGCGACGCCCCGTCGTCCACGAGGAGCGTGTCGAAGCGGGACAGCGGGACGACCCGGTGCAGGGCGACCCGGCCGAGCTTGGTGTGGTCGATCAGCAGGACGTTCCGCGCCGCCGCGTCGAGCATCGCCCGCTTCACCGACACGATGTGCTGCTCCTGGTGGTAGGCGTAACCCCCGTGCACGGCCGACGTCGACGCGAAGCACACGTCCACCCGGAGCTGCTGGACGGCCTCCACGCAGGACACCCCGAGGAACGAGGAGTGCAGCGGGTCGTAGTCGCCGCCCAGCGCCATCAGATGGATGCCGCGCTGGTCGGAGAGGAGGTTGATGGCCTCCAGGAAGTTGGTGACGACCGTCAGCGGCGTGACCTCGGCCGTGCGCAGCCGTCTGGCTATCTCCAGGGTGGACGTGGAGTCGTCCAGCAGGATCGCCATCCCGGGCTCGACCATCCGCAGCGCGTGCTCGGCGACGGCCGTCTTCTCGGCCCGCATGCTCTTCAGCCGGTACTGCACGTTCGACTCGAAGACCCCCGACGGCTGCGCGGTCACCCCGCCCCGGAACTTCCGTACGATGCCCTGCCGTTCGAGCTCGTCGAGGTCCCGGTGGATGGTCATCAGGCTCACCCCGAACCGCTCGGCGAGCTCCGCCGCCGTCGCCGAGCCGTCGGCCAGCACCTGCTCGGCCATGGCGGCCTGCCGCACCGCGGGCCCGTGCTGTCCACCACTGCTGTTGCTGCTCATGGCTGAGTCTCTATCCGTCGTCCCGGTCGCTCCGGCCGGTCGGCCTCGAACAGCAGCAGGTTCTCAGGCCGGACCACGAGCCGTACCGGATCGTCCGCACGAAGGCGCGCCGCGTCCGCCCTCGGGACCACCAGCGACACCCGCCGCTCCCCGGACCCGAGCCGGACGGTGACCTCGACGGCCCGGCCGAGCACCTCTGTGACGTACACGGTCCCGGTCAGCTCGTGGCCCTCGCCGTGCAGGGCGAGGTCCCGGGGGCGCAGACCGACCAGGACGTCCGTGCCCGGTGCGGCCTGTGACCGGACCGGCAGTTCCACACCGCCGTCCGAGCGCACGCCGTGCTCCGTCACCACTCCCGGCAGCAGGTTGATCCGGGGCCGGCCGAAGGCCCGCGCAACCTCGGTGTCGTGCGGCCGGTACCAGATCTCCTCCCGCGTGCCCGTCTGCACGATGCGGCCCTCCCGGATGACCCCGATCCGGTCGCCGAGCGCCAGCGCCTCGACCGAGTCGTGGGTCACGTAGAGGGTGGTGGTGTGCTGCACGGCCCCGATCGCCTTCAGCTCGGCCCGCATCTGCTGGCGGAGCTTGGCGTCGAGGTGGGAGAGCGGCTCGTCGAGCAGGAAGGCCCGGGCGGGGCGGACCAGCACCCGGCCGAGGGCGACCCGCTGCCGCTGGCCGTTGGACAGCGCGCTCACGGGCCGGTCCAGCAGTCCGGAGATGCCGAGCAGTTCGGCGATCGCGCCGATCCGCTGCCGGGCCTCGGCGGCGGGCAGCCGGTGCCGGGGCGAGCGCAGCGGCGAGGCGAGGTTGTCGTAGGCCGAGCAGTGCGGGTAGAGGGCGTAGCTCTCGAAGCACATCGCGACGCCCCGGTCGTACGGCTCGACATCCCGCATGTCCTCGCCGTCGAGCACGACCGTGCCGGAGTCGGGCCGTTCGAGCCCGGCGACGGTTTTCAAGGTCGTGGTCTTACCCGCGCCCGACGGGCCCAGCAGGCAGAAGAACTCGCCCTCCCGTACCTCCAGTTCGAGTTCGTCGAGGGCGAGGGTCTTCCCGTACGCCTTGCGTATCCCGCTCAGCCGGATCATGACTTCACCGCCCCGAACGACAGGCCCCGCACCAGATACCGCTGGATCGTCAGCGCCAGCAGCAGCGGCGGCACGACGGAGACGAGCGCGGCGGCGGCCGTGAGGTTGTACTTGGGCCGGTCCCCGCCGAGGAAGGACAGGGCGCCCACGGTCACCGTCTGGGCCTCGTTGGAGGTGAGGATCAGCGGGAAGACGAAGTTGTTCCAGGCGAAGATGAAGGCCAGCAGCGACACGGCCGCGATGCCCGGCTTGACCAGCGGGAGCGCCACCTTGAAGAACGCCTGCTTGCGGGTGTAGCCGTCCAGCAGGGCCGCCTGCTCCAGCTCCGGGGTCAGATCGGCGAAGTAGGACCGCATGATCCACACGATCAGCGGCAGCGTGACGAGTTGCAGCACCCACACCATGCCGACGTACGTGTCGAAGAGCCCGAGCTTCTGGTACAGCACGAACAGCGGAATGATCACCGTGAGTTCGGGTGCGAAGCGGAACGACAGCAGCGTGAACATCAGGTTCTCCGAGCCCTTGAACCGCCACCGTGCCGAGGCGTACGCCGCCGGCAGTCCCACCGCCAGCGACAGCACGACCGCCCCGACCGACACCACCAGGCTGTTGACGAAGAAGCGCACGAACGGGATGCCCTCGCTGTCGCCGAGGACCGTCCGGTAGCCGTCGAGGGTGGGGGAGAAGGAGAAGTAGGTGGAGAAGAGCTGGTCGGCCGGCTTCAGCGAGAGGATCACCATCCAGGCGATCGGGAACAGCGCGAAGACGAAGTAGAGGACGAGGGCGGTGTCGCACAACCACCCCACCAGGCGTTTCCTCATGTGGTGACCTCCGCGGCCTTCCGCTGGATCTTCCCCAGGTGTTTCACCAGCACCATGGCGGCCAGATACACCACGGCCCACAGCACGATCGTGTAGGAGATCCCGAAGGAGTAGCGCTGGAAGCGGATGGCTTCCAGATAGGCCCGGATCTGGAGCACGACGGTCGAGTCACCCGGCCCGCCCTCCGTCAGGGCGTAGATGATGTCGAACACCTTCAGCGAGTCCATGAACCGGAAGATCACCGCGACCAGGACGTACGGCCACAGCATCGGCAGGGTCAGGCGGCGGAAGGTGTACCACCACCCCGCGCCGTCCACGGCCGCCGCCTCGAACGGGGAGGTGGGCAGCGACCGCAGACCGGCGAGGGCGAGGATCGCCACGAACGGGGTGTAGACCCACACGTCCACGGCGATCGACGACAGCAGCGCACCCGTCGGGGTGTCGGTCCACTGCACCCCGCCCAGCCCGAAGGGCTTGAGCAGGTGGTTGACCACCCCGACCGACGGCTGGAGCATCAGCTTCCAGATGATCGCCGCGATCACCGGGGCGATCATCAACGGCAGGATCAGGATCTTCTCCAGCACCCGGCCCAGCAGGCTCGAGCGGTACAGGAGCAGGGCGACGGCCACGCCGAGCACGGTCTCGGTGAGGGCCGCCCCCACCGCGTACAGCACCGTCACCCACGCCGAGTTCCAGAACGCCTCCTGGGTGAAGACGGCTCTGTAGTTCTCGAAGCGCACCATGTCCGGCTGCGGTTTGCTCGCCGAGAAGTCGAACAGCGTGTAGTACAGCCCGAGCCCGAAGGGGTAGAGGATCCCGCAGGTCAGCAGCAGGGCGGGCACGATCAGGACGTACGGACGCAGCGCGAGCCGCCACCCCATCGGCTAGCCCACCTTGCCGGCGAGGTCGTCCGCCAGCCCGTCCAGGACCGACTTCGCGCCCTTGCCCCCGTAGATCTCCTGGAGGGCCGCCGCCCAGCTGGTCGTCGCGTCGAAGAACTGCGCCTGCGGCGTGAACTGGATCTTCGTCTGGTCGACGACCGTCTCGAAGGTCTCCAGGAAGCCCGGCAGGTGCCGCATCTTGTCCTTGTACGCGGCGTCGTCGGCGACGGACTTGCGCACCGGGTCGATGTGGTTGTGCGTGATGGCGCTCCTGCGCAGGTGCTCCTTGCCGGTCGCCCACTGCAGGAACAGCCAGCTGGCGCTCTTCTTCTCGCTCTTGGCGTTCATGCCGAGCGACCAGATCCACATGTTGGTCGCCAGCGACCCGCCGGGCCCCTTCGGCCCCGGGTGGAAGGCGATCTTCCCGGAGGCGGGGCTGGCGCCCTTCACCGCCTGGAAGTAGGCGGCCGTGTCGGCGTCGAACAGCATCCCGGCCTTCTTCGCGCCCAGGTCGCTGGAGCACTGGTACCAGGTGTACGACGTCCAGGACGGCGGCCCGCCCCGCTTGACCATGCGGGCCCAGTCCTCGGTGAAGGCGACGGCCTCCGGGCTGTTCATGGCGGGGGTGAGCTTCCCGCCGTCGACCGTGAAGTCCTTCAGCCCGTTGCGGGCGTACATCGTCATGAAGCCGGGGTGGATGGTGGCCCAGCTCCTGGACCCGCGCACGGCGATCCCGTACATGCCGTCGAAGCCTGCGCCCGGCGCCTTGCGCTTGATGGTCCCGGCGAGTTCGGTCAGCTCGTCGAAGGACTCGGCGGGCTTCACACCCAGCTTCCTGAACAACTCGGTGTTGTAGGCGACGACGTTCGTCTCCCAGCCCCACGGCAGCGCGTACTGCCCGCCCTGGCCCAACGGCGCGCCCGCCTTCAAAGACCACTGGTCGGCCTGGAGCAGGTTCGGGAAGAAGTCCGCCTGGTCCCATTCGGCGCCCGTCGCCGAGGAGTTGCGCATCCAGGGGCCGAGATCCTCCAGCCAGTTCGGCGGCCCGTACTGCCACACCATGTACGCGCCGAGCATGAAGACGTCGTAGGAGGCACGCCCGCTGGACAGGTCCACGGTGAGCTTGTCGAAGTAGTTGTCCTCGGGGAAGACGTCGTACTCGACCTTGATGCCGGTCTTCGCGGTGAACGACTTGAGGTCGGCGATGAGGGCGTCCGTGTACGGGTGCTTGTTGAGCAGGGCCTTGACGGTGGTGCCCTTCTCCCGCTTCCAGTCGAAGGAACCGGTGACGTCGTCCGCCGCGGACCCGTCGCTCTTGTCGTCGTTCCCGCCGAAACCGGCGCCGCAGGCCGTGAGTAACGGGGCCGCGGCCGCCCCGGCGGCGAGGGAGAGGAAGCGCCGGCGGTCGTGCACGTGCGTGTCCATCCGTACCTCCGCGTGGGGCCTGGTTAACACGTCGAGTCGACTCGTTAACAGAGGGTGGAACGGCTGAAGTTGGGCGTCAATCCCTCGCGCACGGGAAAATATCGGGGCACAGTGAGAAGTTCACAGATCCGGCTGCGACGGCACGGGAGGTTCCGGATGGTGGACGAGGGTGCGGGCTGGCTGGGCATCGACCTGGGCACGCAGAGTGTCCGCGTGCTGCTCGTCACCGCCGACGGCCAGGTCCTCGGCAGCGGCTCGGCCCCGCTGACGGGCCGCCGGGACGGGGTGCGGCACGAGCAGGACCCGCTGCGATGGTGGGCGGCGCTGTGCACGGCGTCCCGGGCGGCCCTCGGCTCCGCGCCCCCGGACCCGCCGGTCGGCGGCCTCGCGGTGTGCGGCACCTCCGGCACGGTCCTGCTCACGGACGGCTCGGGCCGTCCGGTGAGCCCCGCGCTGATGTACGACGACGGGCGGGCGAAGGCCGAAGCCGCGCGGGCCCGCGCGGCGGGGCTCGCCGTCCAGGACACCTGGGCGCTGCCGAAGGCGCTGTGGCTGCTGGGGGAGTACGGCGGCGGCTCGCTGCGCCTGGCACACCAGCCCGACCTGATCGTCTCCCGGCTCACGGGCCAGCCGCCCCCGGCCGATTCCAGCCATGCCCTGAAGACGGGCTACGACCTCGACGGCGACCGCTGGCCGCAGGCCGCCCTGGACGGACTGGGCGTGCCCGACGGCCTGTTGCCGAGCGTCGTCCGCCCCGGGACGCGCCTCGGCGAGGTCTCCTCGGCCGCCGCCGACGCCACCGGCATCCCCACCGGTACACCGGTGCTCGCCGGCATGACCGACGGCTGCGCGGCGCAGATCGCGTCGGGTGCGCTGCGGCCCGGCTCCTGGAACTCCGTGCTCGGCACCACGCTCGTGCTGAAGGGCGCCGCCCGCGACCCGGTCCGCGACCCCACCGGTGTGGTCTACAACCATCGCGCCCCGGACGGCACCTGGCTGCCCGGCGGTGCGTCGAGCGTCGGGGCCGGGGCACTCGCGGCGCGCTTCCCGGACGCCGAACCGGCCGGCATGGACGCGCGGGCGGCCGCATACGAGCCGTCCCGTGCGGTCGCCTACCCGCTGGTGTCACCGGGGGAGCGGTTCCCCTTCCGGGCCCCGGAGGCGACCGGGCTGATCCTGGGCGATCCCGCGGAGGACGCCGACCTGTGGGCCGCGCTCCTCCAGGGCGTCGGCTTCGCCGAACGCCTGTGCCTGGACTACCTGCACCACCTCGGCGCGCCCCTTGACGGCCCGCTCACCTTCACGGGCGGCGGCGCCCGCAGCCCCTACTGGAACCAGCTGCGCGCCGACATCCTGGGCCGCCCGGCCCGCGTCCCCGAGCAGACGGAACCGGCCCTGGGCATGGCGGCCCTCGCCGCGTACGGGGCGTCGAGGGCCGGTTCGCTCGCGGACGTCGCCGAGCGCATGGTCCGCATCCGGACCCTCGTCGAGCCCCGGCCCGGCCGCACGGCCGTCTTCGCCGAGCCGTACGCGCGTCTCGTCGACGCCCTGCGGGACCGCGGCTGGCTGCCCGCGCCGGTCGCCGCGCACGCACACAGCCGACTGAGCCGGGATACTTCCGCATCATGAGTACGACCCTTCTGCTGGTCCGCCATGGACAGACCGTCTGGCACGCGGAGAACCGCTACGCCGGCATCAGCGACATCGATCTCACCGACACCGGCCGCACCCAGGCCGAGGCACTCGGCCGGTGGGCCGGCGCCCATCCCGTCGACGCGATCTGGACGTCCCCGCTGTCCCGCGCCGTCGCCACCGCCGAGCCCGCCTGCCGGGCCCTCGGCCTCATCTCCCAGAGCGAACCCCACCTGCGTGAATGTGACTTCGGCGTGGTCGAAGGCCGTACGCTCGCCGAGTTCGAGGCAGAGGACCCGGAGTGGGCCGCGGCCTACCGGTCCGACCCGGTGGAGCACTCCTTCCCCGGCGCCGAGGACCCGCTGGCGGCGGCGGCCCGCGGGGTGCGCGCCCTGCGGGACATCGCCGCCGCCCACTCCGGCGAACGTGTCCTGGTCGTCGCCCACAACACCCTGCTGCGCCTGGTGCTGTGCACCCTGCTGTCGATCCCGGTCGGCGAGTACCGCAGAGTGCTCCCACGGCTGCGGAACGCGGCGATCAGCGAACTGCGCATGAACCCCGACGGTTCCGCCGCACTCCTGTCACTCAATGTGCCGTGCGAGGCCGATGTGTCGTAGCACCATGGGCACATGACGCAGATCGACACGTCGGTGCCGCACTCGGCCCGGATCTGGAACTACTGGCTGGGCGGCAAGGACAACTACCCGGCGGACGAGGCGGCGGGTGACGCGTACACCGCCGTCTTCCCCGGCATCGTGACCATCGCCCGCAGCAGCCGCGCCTTCCTGGGCCGTAGCATCCGGTACCTCGTCCAGGAGGCCGGCGTACGGCAGTTCCTCGACGTCGGCACCGGGCTGCCGACCGTCGACAACACCCACGAGGTCGCCCAGGGCCTCGCCCCCGAGGCGCGGATCGTCTATATCGACAACGACCCGCTGGTCCTCGCGCACGCCCGCGCCCTGCTCACCTCCACCCCCGAGGGCGCGACGGCGTACGAACCCATCAGCCTCCACGAGCCCGAGCAGATCCTGGAGGCCGCCGGGAAGACCCTCGACCTCACCCGGCCCACGGCCCTGATCCTCAGCGGCATCCTGGGCCACGTGGCCGACTACGAGCAGGCCCGTGACCTGGTCCGCCGCCTCCTGGCCGGTCTGCCCCCGGGCAGCCACCTCTCCCTCAACGAGGGCTCCCGCGGCACAGATCCGGCCTACGAGCAGGCCCAGGACGCCTACAACGAGACCGGCGCGGTCCCGTACTTCCTGCGGCCGGTCGACCAGATCGAGGCGTACTTCGAGGGCCTGGAACTGGTGGAACCGGGCGTGGTCTCGGTGCCGCTGTGGCACCCCGAGCCGGGCGCTCCGACCGAGCCGATCGGCCAGCACGGCGGGCTGGGCCGCAAGCCGTAGCGCACCGACCGCCGGGCCCATGGGAAACCCCCGCGAGTCACGTCCTCGCGGGGGTTTCCTTCTCTCCGCCTGCCGTTCGTGAAGGGTGAGAAGACGATCACGAGGCAGGACGCTTCAGGGGGCCGTCGTCACGGCGCCGGCAGCAGCACGTCCGCCCGGGACTTGGCGGCCCCGTAACGCCTGGCGACGTCCTGCCAGTTGACGACCTGCCACATCGCCTCGATGAAGTCGACCTTCTGGTTCTTGTACTGCAGGTAGAAGGCGTGCTCCCAGGCGTCGAAGACCAGGATCGGGGTGGCGCCCTGGCCGACGTTGCCCTGGTGGTCGTAGACCTGCTCCACGATCAGCCGCCCGCTCAGCGGTTCGAAGGCGAGCACGCCCCAGCCCGAACCCTGCGTGGTCGCGGAGGCCTTGGTCAGCTGTGCCTTGAAGCCGGCGAACGACCCGAACGACTCGACGATGGCGTCGGCGAGCTCCCCCACACCGTCGGCGGCCAGCGGCTCACCGCCACCGTCCTTCGGGCCGGTCATGTTCTGCCAGTAGATGCTGTGCAGGATGTGCCCGGACAGGTGGAAGGCCAGGTTCTTCTCCAGTCCGTTGACAGCCCCCCCACGTCTCCTTGTCCCGCGCCTCGGCAAGCTGCTCCAGCGAGTCGTTGGCGCCCTTCACATAGGCGGCGTGGTGCTTGTCGTGATGCAGCTCGATGATCTCGGGGCTGATCACGGGGGCGAGCGCGGAGTAGTCGTACGGGAGCTCGGGCAGCGTGTAGACGGGCATGGGCGGGATCCCCTCCGGACCTGTTATTGCAAGATACTTGCAACTGCACGCTAGCAGCAGAAAAGAGTCGACGGGTGGTCCGGGCACGCAAAAGGCCCCCGCGTGCCGCGGGGGCCCAAGGCGGTGGATCTCCTACTGCTTGGCGCGGGCCTTCTGCCACGTGTACCCGACGGCCGCCAGGACGAGGATCATCCCGCCCGTCGAGTACAACTGCACCCGCGTGTCCGGCTCCCGGGCCATCAGGACGAAGATCGCGGCCATGCCGGCCAGGGCGACCCAGGTCAGCCAGGGGAACGCCCACATGCGTACGGCCAGCTTGTCGGGTGCCTCGCGTTCCAGGCGGCGGCGCAGGCGCAGCTGCGAGACGGCGATGAAGATCCAGACGACCAGGATCACCGCGCCGATCACGTTCAGCAGCCAGGGGAAGACGTCGTCGGGCCGCCAGTAGCTCAGCAGCACGCACAGGAACCCGAAGACCGAGGAAGCCAGGACGGCGATCCGCGGCACCCCGCCCGAGACACGGCCCAGCCCCTTCGGGCCCTGGCCGCGCTCCACCAGCGAGTAGGCGATGCGGGAGGCGCCGTAGATGTTGGCGTTCATGGCGGACAGCAGGGCGACCAGGACGACCACGTTCATCAGCTGGCCGGCGCCCGGGATGCCGAGCTCGTCGAGGGCGGCGACGTACGGGCCCTTCTCCACGACCGCCTGGGAGTCCCACGGCACCAGGGTGACGATGACGGCCATCGAGCCGATGTAGAACAGCGCGATGCGCCACATCGCGGTGCGCACCGCGGTCGCGACGCCCTTGACGGGGTTCTCCGACTCGGCCGCCGCGATGGTGACCGTCTCCAGGCCGCCGTAGGCGAAGACCGACGCGAGCAGGCCGATGACCAGGCCCTCACCGCCGTTCGGCATGAAGTCCGTGAGGTGGCTCGCGCCGGGGGAGTCCGTGCCGGGCAGGATCCCGAGGATCGCCAGGACGCCGAGCACCAGGAACAAGGTGATCGCGCCGACCTTCAGTGCCGCGAACCAGAACTCGAACTCGCCGAAGTTCTTCACGGCCGCGAGGTTCGTGCCGCAGAAGACGACCATGAACAGCGCGACCCACGCCCACTCCGGTGTGCCCGGCAGCCAGCCGCTGACGATCTTCGCGGCGCCGATGCCCTCCAGGCCGACGGCCGTGCAGAGCAGCACCCAGAAGGACCAGCCGGCGGTGAATCCGGCCCAGGGCCCGATCGCCCGCTCCGCGTGCGCCGAGAACGACCCCGACGACGGATACGCGGCCGACATCTCGCCGAGCATCCGCATCACCAGCATCACGAGGACACCGGACAGGGCGTAGGCGACCACGATCGACGGACCGGCCGCGGCGATACCGGCGCCGGAGCCGACGAACAGACCGGCTCCGATCACCCCGCCGAGGGCGATCATCGACAGATGGCGCTGCTTCAGGCCGTGGGACAGGGAGGTGTCGTCCGTGCTGGGCGGGGTCCCCGTGGTGGTGCTGCTGGGCATGGGTGCGGCTCGTCCTGTGCATGAGAGGCGTACGAGGGCAAAAACGCCGCCAGTCTCGGATGCCTCTCCGCTCACACGACGAGGCATCCCACTATCCGGACAGTCACGTCGCTCGGTGTGGCTGGACGGCGACCGGTGAGTAGTGCGAGGCGTCGCCCTCGATGACGTGGCTCTCGCCGGCCGAAAAGGCCCACGATCCGCTGGGCGAAACCGCCGGCGTGCCGGGCCGCCTGGTCCTGGTCGACGTCCTCCTCCGAGCGGCGGTGACGTCGGTGTGCCAGTGGTCGGCGGCCCGGCCGCCGAAACGGCCCCGCACCGACCAGACGGCGACCGACGGGTGAGACGGCCGCCCCGGTGCCTTTGGGGGAAACCTACAGAGGCCCGCTGTCTCGCTCCCGTGTCGCACAGCACCCCATCACCGTGACCGGCATCACGCCTGACTCGCTGTAACCCGCACCCTTTGTTCGAAGTCGACCAACGGCCGGTCCCGGCCTTTGTGGACGGCTGACGGTGATCGGGGCGAGGGCGCTGGGATAGCGTCACGGTGTCCCGACCGGCCCTCACCCTCGCGGAGTCCCCATGAGCACCGCTGCCGCCACACCCCTGCGCACCGGACAGGTCCTCGCCGACCTGCTCCCCGCCTCCCGAGTCCGGGACGCGGCCCTCGTGCTCGGCGGCGCCGCGCTCACCGGCCTCGCCGCCCAGATCTCCGTGCCCGTGCCGGGCTCCCCGGTGCCGGTGACCGGCCAGACCTTCGCCGCGCTGCTCGTCGGCACGTCCCTCGGCGCCGGCCGCGGCTTCCTCGCGCTCGCGCTGTACGCCGTGGCGGGCATCGCCGGCGTGCCGTGGTTCGCGCAGGGCACCTCGGGCGTGGCCCCCTCCTTCGGCTACATCCTCGGCATGATCCTCGCCTCCACCGTCGTCGGCGTCCTGGCCCGCCGCGGCGCCGACCGCTCGATGCTGCGCACGGCCGTCACGATGCTGGTGGGCGAGGCCATCATCTACGCCGTCGGCGTGCCCTACCTGGCCCTCGCCACCGGCATGTCCGCCACCGCCGCGATCGCGGCCGGCCTCACGCCGTTCCTCATCGGCGACGCGCTGAAGGCCGCCCTGGCCATGGGCGCCCTGCCGACGGCCTGGAAGTTCGCGAACAAGCGCTGACCCTGTCGTTCGACCTCCGACCGAACCAGGCGTGTCACCTGCAACACGTCAGCTTTGCGGCACCACGTTTCCGGACAACGAGCTGCGGGCGCCCTGTCACTCCTCGATCTCCAGGCAGGAGCGGAGTGTGAACGCGTGCATCAGGCCATCCTGTGGTTCGGTGAGCCACCCTCCGACGTCTCTCCGGACACCCACGCCTTCGGAGTGGAGTTCATCAACAGCTTCCTCGACGAGCATCTGGATACGCCCGCAGAGCCGATAGGCGAGTGACAGTCGGCGGCCTGGAAACAACCACGCCGCGATCGAACGATCGTGACACCGCAGGCGTTGCGGAGAGGCCCGCCGGGGGCGAACCACCCCCGGCGGGCCTCTGCGCGTACGAGACGCGACAGGCGGCCGGTTCAGCCCTCCTGAGCCCCCGGCCGCCGCCGCTGCGACCACCACATTCCGGCCACGCCCGCCACGAGCAGCGACGCACCGGCCGCGCCCAGCGGCAGCAGATCACGGGCCGGACCGGTCTTCGGCAGCTCCTTGCCTCCCGGGCCCGCCGGCTCGTTGTCGGTACCGAGCAGCAGGGGCGTGGCCGGGGCGTCCGGTGACGGGTTGCTCGTGCCGAAAGGCACCGGGCCCTGCTGCCAGAAGGTCTTCTTTCCGTCGCTCGTCTGCACGGGCAGACAGATCGTCCCGGTCTTGCCGAGGTCGAACGTCGCGTCCACGGGGTACGACTTCGACTTACCGGGCGCGAGATTGTCGATCGGGCATGCGAATCCGCTGTTCGAGCCCTTTGGAAGTCCCTTCTCGGGTATCGCCGAACACTTCTCGACACTCTTGACGACCAGCCCGTCGAAACCGATGACCAACAGCCTGATCTTCCCGCTGTCCTTGCTCCCCTCGTTCTTCACCGTGGCGGTAATCGCCGTCTTTTCGGAGTCGTTGTCGACCGAGATCTTCCCGGGCAGTGTCGTGGTGAGCTTCACTCCTGCCGGTGCCGCGTCAATCGCCTTTCCCCCCTTGCCGCTTGCGGGGCCCTCGTCCTCCGCGCCGGCCGTGCCGGAAAGGATCAACACCGCCGAGAAAGATGCCATGACCAGCGATCCGGCGACCGCTGTCGTACGACGAGAACTCATGTTCGTCCCCCTTGCGTCCCCCAGTGCTGCGCCTGAATTCGCAGCACTGAAAGAGGTACCACAAGATTTCGCCGCACTATCCTGGTACGGCACGAAGTGTGACCGTTGTGTTTCACTGGAGTCGGTCGCGGCGTCGTGGAGGGGGTGCAGCGGATTGCCGGGGAATACGAACAGTGGCGGTGTTCCAGGGGTATTGGTGACGGGGCGCTATCGGTTGGTCGAAAGTATCGGCCAGGGGGGAATGGGGCGGGTGTGGCGAGCCGCCGACGAAATACTCGACCGGCAGGTCGCCGTCAAGGAAATGCGGATCGACGGTCTCGACGCGGAGGACAGCAGGACCCGCCGCGAACGGACCCTGCGCGAGGCCAGGGCCACGGCCCGGATCGACCACCCCAACGTCGTACGGGTCTACGACGTGGTCGACGAAGACGAACGCCTGTGGATCGTCATGGAGTTGGTGGCGGGCCGCTCCCTCGAACGGATCCTCGCGGAGTCGGGCCCGCTGAGCCCCGGCGAGACGGCCCGCATCGGACTCGGCCTGGTCGCGGCGCTACGGCAGGTGCATGAACGCGGCGTACTGCACCGCGACATCAAGCCCGGAAACGTGCTCGTGGAACACGCGAACGGGGTGGCCGGATCCCCGCGCGGCAACGGCAACGGTTTCGGCCACGGACGGCGCGTCGTCCTCACCGACTTCGGCATCGCCGCGATCCAGGACACCAAGGCGCTCACGATGGTCGGCATGCTGGTCGGCTCGCCCGACTACATGGCCCCCGAGCGCATCTCCGCCCGCCCCCAGGGGCCGCCGTCCGACGTCTGGTCCCTCGGCGCGACCCTCTGCGCGGCCCTGGTCGGCCGCTCCCCGTTCGCCCGCGACACCACGCTGGCGACCCTGCACGCGGTCCTGTACGAGGAGCCGGAACTCCCCGCCGTGTCGGGCCCGTTGCGGGACATCCTGATGTCCCTGCTGGCGAAGGACCCGTCGGCTCGCCCGGACCTGGAGGCGTTGGAAACGACGCTGGAGCCGGTGGCGTATCCGGCACCGGCACCGGCGCCGGCGCCGACGGTCGCTGTGAGGCGGCGGGGCTCGGAACCGGCAGGGGGAGGCGAGCCGGAAAGGGAGCCGCAAACGAGGCTCGCGCAGGACGACGTCTCGGCGCCGGGTGCGCGGCCCGTACCCGCCGCCCTGGAATCCCTTGGGGGACAACCACTGGCCCCCGAGCCGCAGTCGCGGACACCTCTCCCCACGCCCCCTCAGGAGTCCCCGACCTCAGCCCGCACCCCGGCACCACGGGGCCCTGGCCGACCCGCGCCCGGAGAAGCCAGGGAATCCACGGAAGCCGGCGCGAAGACCCAGCCGGTGGCGGCCCGTTACGAGGGCCGGACCGGCGGCACCACCCACCGCCCGAGCCCCGTTTCCCTCACCCGCGCCCAGGCGGAGACCGAGCGCCGCCCCCACCCCACACCCCTGTCGATGCCGCCCGGCGAACTCCCCGGGCCGCCCGCCCCGGCCACACCCCGCCCCCGCCCCCGTCGCCGTACGGTGCTCACCGCCGTGGCAGCCACCCTCGCCACGGCCGGTACGGTCGTGGGAATCCTGCTGGCGACGTCATCGGGCTCACCGGGCGGAGACGACACTCCCCGCGCGGGTTCCTCGGCGTCCGCGCCGACCACCACCGGGGGATCCGGGGACACCACCCCCTCGCCCACCGTCGAGGGCACCACCAGGCCGCAGACCCTGCCGCCCGGCACGCACCGGGAGGCCGGCGGGTTCGCCTGGGCGACGCCCGACGGCTGGCGGCGGGACGTGAAGACGGGGGCGGAGGTGCACTACACCTCCCCGGACGGATCCCAGGAGCTGGTCGGAAAGTCCTCCCTGGCCCGCGGCGACCTGCTGGAGACCTGGCAGGCCTCGGAGCGCAACGCCCACCAGGGCCAGGACTACCGCAAGGTCCGCCTGGAGGAGACGAGGTTCCAAGGCCACCCGGCGGTGGTCTGGGAGTACACGTTCACGCTGAAGGGCGTCCACTGGCACGCCCGCCTGCTCGGCTTCAACGTGACCGGCAAGTCGTACCAGGTCAACACGTGGTACCGGGAGGAGATCGAGCAGGAGGCGCTCGCCGCCTACGAGAAGGTCAAGGACAGTTTCACGGTGCTGTAGGGCGCACCCGCGGCAGGCAAACGAAAGGGGCCTGTGGTGCGTACCGACGCACGCACCACAGGCCCCCGTTCACGACGAACGGCGAGCGGCCGGAGGATCAGCGGGCCGACACCTCGCTGCGTTCCTCACCCTGGACCTGCGGGGCGTCGGCGGCCGGACGTCCCCCGCGCACCCCCTTCTTCACGAAGGCGATGACGAGCACCACGGCCGCGACGAGCAGCGACAGCAGGATGGTCTGGCGCCCGTCGTGCTCGGTGTCGGTGAGCATGTAGCCGAGGATGAACACGATCAGCGCGGCAGTCGCCCAGGTCAGATACGGGTACAGCCACATCTTCACCACGAGCTTCTCGGGCGCCTCGGCCTTGATGATCTTCCGCATGCGCAGCTGGGAGAAGCAGATCACCAGCCACACGAACAGGGCGACCGCGCCACTGGAGTTCACGAGGAAGAGGAAGACGGAGTCCGGGAACTTGTAGTTGAAGAAGACGGCCACGAAGCCGAAGGCGACGGAGGCCAGGATCGCCGTGCGCGGCACGCCGTTGGAGGTCGTGCGGGCGAAGGCCCTCGGCGCGTCGCCGCGCCGGCCGAGGGAGAAGGCCATGCGGGAGGCGGTGTAGAGGCCGGAGTTGAGACAGGAGAGCACCGAGGTCAGCACGATGAAGTTCATGATCTGACCGGCGTGCGCGATGCCGAGGGAGTCGAGCGCGGCGACGTAGGAGCCGTCCTTGGTGATGGCCTTGCTGTCCCACGGCAGCAGGCACACGACGACGGCGATCGAGCCGAGGTAGAAGACCGCGACACGCCAGATGATGCTGTTGGTGGCCTTGGTGACGGCCTGCCGCGGGTTCTCGGACTCACCGGCGGCCAGGGTGGCGATCTCGCTGCCCATGAAGGAGAAGACGACGAGCAGCACACCGGTGAGGATGGCGCCGGTTCCGTGCGGCAGGAAGCCGCCGTGCGCGGTGAGGTTGCTCAGCCCGGCCTGCTCGCTGTCCACACCCGGCAGCAGCCCGAAGACGGCCAGCCCGCCGATGATGATGAACGCGGCGATGGCGACGACCTTGATGCCCGCGAACCAGAACTCGAACTCGCCGTAGGAGCCGACGGAGACCAGGTTGGTGGCGGTCAGCACCAGCATCACGATCAGGGCCCAGCCCCACTGGGGCACGGCCGGTATCCACCCCTCCAGGATCACGGCCCCCGCGGTCGCCTCGACCGCGAGCACGACGACCCAGAAGAACCAGTACAGCCAGCCGATGGAGAAACCGGCCCAGGAACCGAGGGCCCGGTCGGCGTGCGCGGAGAAGGAGCCCGACGTGGGGTTCGCGGCCGACATCTCACCGAGCATCCGCATCACCAGCACTACGAGCGTGCCGACGAGGGCGTACGACAGCAGGATGCCGGGCCCGGCGGTGGCGATACCGGAGCTGGAGCCCACGAAGAGCCCGGCGCCGATGACACCGCCGATGGCGATCATCGAGAGATGCCGGCTCTTGAGCCCGGCCTGCAGCCCGGAGCCCTCGGCTCCGGGTTCTCCGGGCCCTCCGGGGTCGTTTCCGGTCTTGTTCATGGTCGGCTGCGAGGTCATGGAACGGATTTCCTTTGGGCCGGGGAGCTGTACTTCCGTACGGAACCGAGCGAGCCGCACGAAAGAGGTGTTCCGTGGCATGCCGGTGTACGGGGGCTCGTATGAGCGGTGTACGAGCCGGTCCAGTGAATCCGAGGCAAGCGAGCAGGAGAACCTTTGAATCCAGATCTTTGCTTGAGGTTTACCTGAAGTTCAGTAATGCGGCTCACATTCGCCTCGGGTTTTCATGAGCGCCACCCCGCGCGCCTGCCCCGAAACACCCGTGTCACACTCGTCCCATGCGCGTGTACCTCGGCTCGGACCATGCGGGCTACGAACTCAAGAACCACCTCGTCGAATGGCTGAAGGAGGCGGGTCACGACCCCGTCGACTGCGGCCCGCACATCTACGACGCCCAGGACGACTACCCGCCCTTCTGCCTCCGGGCGGCGGAGCGCACTGCCGCGGACCCCGAGGCCCTCGGTGTCGTCATCGGCGGTTCGGGCAACGGCGAGCAGATCGCCGCGAACAAGGTCAAGGGCGTCCGTGCGGCCCTCGCGTGGAGCGAGGAGACGGCGTCCCTGGGCCGCCAGCACAACAACGCCAACGTCGTCGCCGTGGGCGCGCGCATGCATGCGCAGGACGAGGCGACGAAGTTCGTGGAGACCTTCCTCGGCACGCCGTTCTCCGGTGACGAACGTCACATCCGCCGGATCGACATGCTGGCGTCGTACGAAACGACCGGCGACCTGCCCCCGATCCCGCCGCACCACCCGCAGCAGTAATCCAGGCGGCGGCCTCCGGGGGGCCGCTCGTACGCAGACTGACCCGTCCGGCGTGTCCGCGAGGCTCGGCACCCGAGCTCTGCGCACGGACCCGGAGTCCGACCTGAGCTCAGGGGCCGGGCACGGCGGTGGCGCAGCCGTGCGGAGGCGAGGGGCGGAGCCCCCAGAGGGGTGCAGGGGACGAAGTCCTCGCCGGGGCCGGGGGCGGAGCCTCCGATGCTTTCGGCCTCGGCGTGCTGAGGAACCGAGTCGGGCTGGC
>NZ_JBEXSH010000049.1:0-19764 GCF_040613555.1 Streptomyces sp. NPDC006265 | reverse complement strand
GCACACGCTGTACAACATGCGCGCCCTGTTCCTGCTCTCCGGGTACCTGGACAGCCTCGTTCGTGACCATCTTCGTAGCGCAGCACGCCCGCCGGGCGACCCTCGAGGCGACGGCCTCGGCCGTACTCGACGATCTCGACAGCCGGGTGACCGACGAGGCGTCGTTCGTCGTCCTCCCCGAGAACGCGTTCACCACCGGCGGCGACGTCCAGGAGCTGCCCCGGTGGCTGCGCGAGGAGTGCCTGGACCGGCTGACGACACTGGCGCGCACCCGCGGCACCTATGTGCTCACCGGCTCGTGGGCGCAGACACGGCCGGGCGGCGGGCTGGTGCAGGTGGCCAGGCTGCTGGACCCGGGCGGCTCGGAGTGCGCCCGGGTGGAGCGGCCCGTCCTGCCCGACGGGACGACCGGCACCGGCGACGACTTCCCCGTCGTCGAGACGCCGTTCGGCCGCGTCGGGCTGCTCCTCGGCCCCGACTTCTGGCTGGTCGAACCGCCGCGCATCGAATGCCTGGCCGGGGCCGAGCTGCTGCTGGTCGCCGGGTCGCTCGACGGCCGGCAGCAGGGGTCGCAGCGCGCCGCGGTGTGGGGCATCGCGACCCTCAACACCGTCGCGGTGGCCTTCGCCGGTTCGCTGAGCGAACGCTGCGGTGGGGGCAGCGCCGTGGCGGTGCCCGAGGGCTTCGTCGCCGAGGCGGGTCCCGACGAGGGTGTCATCGAGGCGCCCTGGGACGTCGAGAAGATCCGGCACCTGCGCGAACCCGACCTGCGCTTCCAGC
The DNA here is from genome assembly GCF_040613555.1 of Streptomyces sp. NPDC006265. Classification (NCBI taxonomy): domain Bacteria; kingdom Bacillati; phylum Actinomycetota; class Actinomycetes; order Kitasatosporales; family Streptomycetaceae; genus Streptomyces; species Streptomyces sp. NPDC006265. The sequence continues at coordinate 18,984 of NZ_JBEXSH010000049.1, read as the reverse complement.
AGACCCTCTGGTTCGGGCTGTGGGCACGCCGGACGGAGCTGTACACGGACCTGACGGCGCAGGTGAGTTGAGATGCGCAACGCCGGTGAGTCCGCCTCCGACGTCCGACGGCGGATCGCGACGGAGATGGCGGACGACGTGCCCTGGAACAGGGTGCTCAATTCCATCTGCACCGAACCCCATCCGCTGGGCGTCGAGATGGCGTCCGCCGCGGCCCACACCAACCTCGGCGACGTGCGCATCTTCCGCGGCACCAAGCGGATCGAGCGCAAGGTCGTCGAGCTGCTGCTCGACCTGCTGGGCAACCCCGGCGGGTCGGGGAGTCTGGTGTCCGGTGGTACCGAGGCGAACCTGATCGCGATGCTGGTGGCCCGCGAGTCGGCGCGTGCCCGGGGGCGGCTGACCGACCGGCCCGAAGTCGTCGTCAGCAGCACCGTGCACTTCTCCTTCACCAAGGTCTTCGGCCTGCTGGGTCTGACCCCGGTGGTCGTGCCGGTCGACGACTCCCTGCGGTTGCCGGCCGACGAGGTGGCCCGGCGCATCGGCGAGCACACCGTCGCGGTCGTGGCGACCGCCGGCAGCAGCGAGTTCGGTGTGGTCGACGCGGTCGACGAGATCGGGCCGGTGGTGGCGGGACGCGATGTGCACCTGCACGTGGACGCGGCCACCGGCGGCTTCATCATCCCGTTCGCCCGTGAACTCGGCCATGACCTGCCCCAGTTCGACTTCACCGTCGACGGCGTCGACTCGATCACCATCGACCCGCACAAGTACGGACTGGCCAACGTCCCGGCCGGGGCGATCCTGTTCCGGGGCGCACAGGATGCCGGACGCTTCGCGGTCGATTCGTTCTTCATCGACACACCCGTGCACAACACCCTGCTCGGCACCCGGCCGGGCGCCGCCGCGGTATCGACCTACGCCGTGCTGGAACACCTCGGCCGTGACGGCTTCCGCGACCTCACCCGGACCAACTTCGAGGTGACGCAGTACCTGGTGGACGGGTTGCGCGCCGCCGGGCACGCGTTGTTCGCCGAACCGCAGCTGAACATCGTGGTGGTCAAGATGCCGCACGCCGTGCGCATCTCACAGCTGCTGGAGTCGAAAGGCTGGATCGTCTCCACCTCGAAGCGATTCGGCGAAACCCTGCGGCTGGTCGTCACCCGGCACGTGACACCCGCGATGGTGGACGAGTTCCTTCCGGTGCTGGAACGGGCGTGCAAGGACGTCACGGCCGAGGTGGCGCCGCGATGAGCCTCTTCCGCGGCCCCCGAACCCGGCTCGCCGCCCTGCAGATGCGGATCGAGCCCGGGCAACGGGATGAGAACCTGGCGCGAGCCGCCAAGCTCCTGTCCACCGCACGAGAACGCGAGGCCGACCTGGCGTGCCTGCCGGCGACGTTCGCCACCGGCCTGAACTTCCCGACGCTGCGCACCGACGCCACCGCCGAGGACGGCCCGGTCGTCCAGTTCCTTGCCGAGCAGGCCCGCACCCTCGGCATGCACATCGCCGCGGGCGTGTTGCTGTCGTCCGGACGGGACGTCTTCGACGCCGCCGTGCTCGTCGGCCCCGGCGGCGACCCGCTCGGCTGGTACCACCGCGCCTGCGTGTGGGTGGGCGAGTCCGAGTACGTCTCCACCGGCTCGCCCGGCGAGGTCATCGACACACCCGTCGGGCGGATCGGCCTCCAGGTCAGCTACGACCTGCGCTTCCCGGAGGCCAGCCGGCAGTACCTCGCCCAGGACGCCGACCTCGTCGTCTGCGTGGCCAACCTCTTCGGGCCGTTCTCGCACCCGCTGCGCTCCCTGTGCCGCGCCCGGGCCGCCGACAACGAGTGCGCGCTGGTGTTCGCCAGCGGGGTGGGGGAGAACCGCTTCGCGAACATGACCTACGTCGGCCGCAGCATGATCGTCGACGGACTGGTGCAGGACGCCCGGGAAGACCAGGACGCCGACATCCTCGCCGAGGCCGCCCCGGGCAGCCGGGAAACGGTGATCGACGCGGACGTGCACTGGCGGCAGCGGCGCAAGGCCCGCGCCGGACTGCCCTTCCACGACGACCTGCGCTCGACCTGGACCACGATCCACGGGGGGCCCGCCTGATGAGGGCAACACGTATGCAGCCGGAGTCCGGCTGGCTCGGCGACGTGCTCGGGCTGGTCGTGATGGACATGCGGCAGTTTTTCGACAACCGCCTGTTCGCGGTGTCGACACTGCTGACGTCGGTGTCGATGGTGCTGGCCTTCGGGGCGGCGACCGACCAGATGGTGAGCCCGGCACCGACGGCCGCCAACTACTTCGGCTTCGTCTTCCCCGGCATCATCGGCGCCGGCATCATGTTCAGCTGCACCTACACCGTCGGCTACACGGTCATCATCGACCGCAACCGGCGCACCATCGAGGACCTCATCCTCTCGCCCCTGTCGTACTCCGGGTTCCTGCTCGCCCGGATCATCGGCGTGGTGCTCAAGTGCCTGTTCCAGTTCGTGCTGGTGCTCCTGCTCGGCGTCGGGGTCTTCGACGCCCGGATCGAGTCGGTGCCGCTGTTCGTGCTGGGCTTCTTCACCGCGTGCACGGCCTTCGCCGGACTCGGGATCCTCATCGCCACGTACACCAACGAGATCTCCTTCCCGGCGGTCGTGAACATCATCGTCATCCCGCTCATGTACTTCGCCGGGATCTTCTTCCCGCTGGAAAACCTCGGGACCCTCGGCGACGTCTTCGCCAGGCTCCCCCTCTCGGTTCACGTCGACATCTTCCGCGCCGCCACCTCGCCCGACGTCTCTGCCACCGGGGCGTCGGTGCTGGCGGTGGCCTACTCGTTCCTGGCCCTCTCCATTGCAGCCTGGGCCTTCCGCAGGAGGATCGGCCATGGCTGACACCACGAGCACCGCAGCGCCGGTCCTGTCGGTCTCCCGGCTCGACCACCGGGTGAGCCCCGACTTCGCCCTGCGCTCCCTCACCTTCTCGGTGGACGCCGGCGAGGGCGTGGCCATCATCGGCACCAACGGCGCCGGGAAGACCACACTGATCCGGCTCGTCGCCGGCCTACTGCGCCCGTCGGGCGGCGAGGTGCGCATCTGCGGCACCCCGCCCCGCCGCTGGGGGCAGGTCGGCCGCCACATCGGGTACGTCCAGCAGGCCAAGGACCTCCCGGACGGCGTCAGCGTGGAGACGTACGTCAAGCACCAGCTCAAGCTCCGCCGGGCCGACCCCGGCCGGTACGAGGAGCTGATCGCCCTGGCCGAACTGGAGCGGTACCGCCACCAGTACGTGCGCAGTCTCTCCGGCGGCAGCCAGCGCAAGCTGCACGTCATCTGCGCCGTGGCGCACCGGCCCGACCTGCTGATCCTCGACGAGCCGACCACGGGCCTCGACCCGACGGCGCGCGAGACCCTGCTGGAGCTGCTGGGGAGCCTGAAGAAGGACGGCGTCGGCGTGCTGTTCGCCAGTCATCACCGCGACGAACTTCTCGCGCTGGCCGACTCGGTCGTGGTGCTCCACCAGGGCCGCCAGATCAAGGACGCCTCGCTCGACGCCGTGACCCGGTGGGGCGAGCGCTCCAGCCTGATCCTGGAGGCCTTCACCGAAACCCACCTCGCGCGGCTGCACGACTGGGCCGGGCAGGCGGCCCAGGCAGGCGGCCCGATCCGTTCCGTCCGCACCATCGACCAGGGCGTACGGCTCGACCTGGCCGACGGTGACCACCAAAGCACGCTGGCCGAGGTGGTGGCCCGAGCCCACGCCGCCGGCCTCGCACTGCGCTCCGCGTCCTACTTCCAGCCCACTCTGGCGGACGTCGTCCGTTCCATCGTCGACCAAGTCGAACCGGAGGACATCGCATGAGCATCACCACCACGACCACGAGCATGCCGTTCTGGAAGGAGTATCCGGAGCGCGACAGCGAGTGGGTGCGGCAGTACCCGACCAAGCACGTGCCGGTGAACGAGGAGGAGGTGTTCACGCGCAAGCCCATGGGCGTGTACGTCCACATCCCCTTCTGCAACCGGCTCTGCTTCAGCTGCCCGTACATCAAGCACCAGACCGACCGGGACCTGACCCGCACCTATCTGGACGCGCTGAAGACGGAGATCACCAACTACGCCGAGCGGCCCTACATCCAGGACCACGTCATCACCCTCGGCTACATCGGCGGCGGAACCCCGACCGCGCTCACCGCCCCGCAGCTCGACGATCTGCTCGGCCACATGTTCAGCAGCTTCGACGTCGAGGAGGGCGCGGACTTCTCCATCGAGACCACCCCGGTCGACATCAGCGAGCGCAAGGCCACCGTCCTGCTGGAACGCGGCATACGGCGCATCAGCCTCGGGGTGCAGACCTTCGTGTCGGAGGAACTGAAGAACATCGGCCGTCCGAACGACCCGGAGATGCTCAAGGAGAGCATCCGGCTGCTGCGCCGATGCGGATTCGAGAACATCAACATCGACCTGATGCACGGCATCAACGGACAGACGATGGAGAGCTGGGAGCACAGCCTCGACGTCGCCATCGAACTCGGGGTCACCTGCATCTCGTTCTACACGTACATGGAGTTCGCGCAGATCTCCACCAAGCGCAGGAAGCTGCCGCCGGTCCCGGAGAAGGCCGTGGTCGACGACATGTTCCTGTTCGCCGCCGAGAAGCTCTCCAAGAACGGCTTCCTGGGCTACTACGGCGACTGCTTCGCCAAGCCCGGCTACCAGCCCAAGTACGGCGAGACGTCGTGGAGCGAGGACATCCCCATCATCCCGCTCGGCCCGACCGCGACCGGGCACCTGCGCGACCACTGGTACTTCAACGAACCCGACATCGGCCGCTACATCCAGACGGTGATGGAGGGCCGGCTGCCGATCTCCATGGGCAAGCACATCACCAAGTCGGAGGCGATCCGGCGGTCGATGGTGCTCGGCGTCAAGGCCGGGCGGGTCAACCGGGAGCGTTTCCGCCGGATCCACGGCGTCGACTTCATGGAGATGTTCCGCGCCGAGATCGACGGCCTGATCGAGAAGGAACTCATCACCGCCGACGAGAACGGCATCGAGGTGACCGGCCCCAAGGGCTGGTACTACCTGGACAACATCTCCAAGGCGTTCTACTCGCCGGAGTTCCGGCGCTACCCGCAGCACCTGGGAGCGGACATCTCCAACTTCATCTCCAGCCAGCCCATCCCCCTGCAGCTCACCACGCGGCCCAAGGACGAGGAGGCCGGCTGTGACCACCACTGAGGCCCGACTGCTGAACCTGACCGAGCGGGTGCCGCAGCCGTCCCCGCACGACGACATCGACAAGGTCCGCTTCTACGATCTCGGCATGCGCCGCTCCGCGCTGATGGCGTACAAGCGGCCGAGCGACCGCATCATGGCCAACGTCCGCGACGGGATGACCGACCTCGTCGAGGTCGGCTTCAACACCGGCCTGCTGTCCCTCCACGTGGCCGGCAAACTGCCGGACCTGGCCGTGTCCGGCGTGGAGGAGAACCAGAACCTCGTGGACGTCGCCGAGGACAACCTGACGCTGGCCGTGTGGGCCAACAGCGCCGGCGACGTGGAGTTCGAGATGGCCAAGCTGAACCGGCTGCCCTTCCCGGACGACTCCGCCGACATCGTGTTCTCGTTCTCCTCGCTGCACCGCTGGCGCCGACCGGTCGAGACGCTCAAGGAGTGCGCCCGCATCTGCAAGCCCGACGGTGTCGTGATCATCGAGGACATGAACCGGCACGCCGAGGAGGGGCACATCACCTTCATCCTGCAGTTCGTGAAGGAGGGCGGCGACGAGTTCATGCGCTCGTTGCAGGCCGCCTACACCCGGGACGAGGCGGCCGAACTGCTCAAGGAGGCCGGCCTGGCGGACTGGCAGGTGGTCGAGGAGGACCTCGGCCTGGTGATCTCCTCGCGCCCCCTCGAGCCGGTGAGCACGTGATGCCCGGGACGAAGATCGCCGTCGTCCAGATGGAGTCCAAGCTCGGCAAACCGGCCCAGAACCTGCGCCGCGCCGAGCACTACATCCACGAGGCCGTCGAACAGGGGGCGGACCTGATCTGCCTGCCCGAGGCGTTCTCCACGTCCGGCAACATCCTCGAGGTCGCGGACGTGTCGGTGACCGTACCGGGGCCCGAGACCGACTTCCTGCGCGAGCAGGCGAAGCAGGCCGGCGTGCACATCGTGGCCGGCCTGCTGGAGCGCGGCGACGACGGCAAGTTCTACAGCACATCGGTGCTGTGCGGCCCCGAGGGAACCCTGCTCGGCCACTACCGGCGCGTGCACTGCCACGAACTGGAGGCCCGCTACCTCAGCGGAGGATCCGAGTACCCCGTCTTCGACGTCGAGTTCGGGCGCATCGGCCTGATGCAGGGCTACGACATCAACTTCCCCGAGGTGGCGCGGGAGTACTGCCGCCGCGGGGTCGACATCATCGTGTGCTCCGCACTGGTGCCCGAGATGTTCGCCTACGTGGCGAACATGCGACTGCCGGTCAGGGCGGTGGACGCCGAATGCATCATCGCTTTCGCCTCCGGGATCGGCACCAACCTGTACGCCGGATTCGGCTACATGGGGCGCAGCCAGATCCTGGCGGACCCGCTGTTCCTCGAGGCCGAACGATTCGACTTCGTCGACGGCGACGAACGGATGGTGGACCTCGGCAAGGAGCCCGGTGTCGGCGTCGTCGAGGTCGGCCTGGACCGCATGCGCCGGTACCGCACCAAGGCCACCCTGAGCGGCGACCTGCAGCCGGCGACGTACTGGCAGTCCTGACGAGAGTGAAGGCCCATGCGCGTACTGCTCATCTCCACCAACAAGATCCGGGTGCCGCGGCCGGCGCTGCCCATCGGCATGGCCTACATCAGCGCCGCGCTCAAGCACGCCGGACACCAGGTCGACGTCCTCGACCTGCTCTGGGAGTCCCGGGAGCTCAAGGCGGTCCGGGAGAAGCTGACCACCGAGACGTACGACGTCGTCGGCATCGCCGTGCGCAACCTGGACAACCTGACCTTCATCGACCCGGTCTTCTTCGGCCCGATGACCGAGAAGATCGTCCAGTGCGTGCGCAAGTACACCAGCGCGAAAGTCGTCCTCGGCGGCTCCGGCTTCTCGGTCGAGCCGCTGTCGTTCTTCGAGTACGCCCAGCCGGACTACGGCATCGCGGGTGAGGGCGAGGCCGGCATCGTCCAGCTGCTGGACTACCTGGAGTCCGGCGGGCGACGGGAGTCGATCTCGGGGCTCTGCTACCTCGACGACAACGGCAAGTTCTGCCAGAACCAGTCGAACTCCGCGTTCGACCTGGGCGCGCTGGAGCCCGACCGTTCCGTCTACGACCCCCGGTACTTCGAGGAGGGCGTCTCGGCGGCCTCCGACCTCACCCGCGACCACCAGCCGGCCATCGAGACCCTGCAGACCAAACGGGGCTGCAAGCTGTTCTGCTCCTACTGCATCATCCGCAAGACCGAGGGCAAGGGCAACCGGTTCAAGGACCCGGCCGAGGTCGTCGGCGAGATCCAGCGGGCCATGGCGGACAACCCGGCCGTGCGGGAGTTCGAGATCGTCGACGCGACCTTCAACTACCCCATGGAGTACGCGGCCGAGGTGTGCGAGGAGATGATCCGCGCCAAGCTCGACGTGCCCTGGTACTGCCAGTTGACGCCGAACGCGGTCACACCGGAGTTCGTGAAGCTGCTGCACGCGGCCGGCTGCATCCGAGTCGACCTCGGCACCGACGCGCTCACCGACGAGGCGCTGGCGGACCTGATGAAGGGCTTCGACATGGCCCGGGTCCTCGAGATCGACCGCCTGTTCACGGCCAGCCCGATCGAGCACACCCACTGCATCTTCCTCGGCGGGCCTGGGGAGACCCCGCAGGCACTGAGGGAGTCGATCCGCTTCACCGAGCGATACCTGAATCCGGCCCAGATCTACGCCAACCTCGGCATCCGGATCCTCAGCGGCACCAAGCTGCAGCGCCAGGCCGTCAAGGCCGGGATCCTGCGGGAGGGCCAGGGCACGTTCGTCCCCGCCTTCTACGTGGAGCCGGCGATCCTCGCCGACCGGGACACGCTCGACTTCGTCCGCGACGCCTACCTGAGCCACAAGAACTGGTACCTGTGGTGGGGCCTGGGCGGGCAGAACCTGACGGACCGTTCGACGGAAACCGTTCAGGCCGTGGCCGACATGCACCAGGAATACGAGTACGTCATGCAAGGTAAGCCCCGGCTGGAACGCTCACCGAAGCCGGTGACCGCCCAGCCGCTCAAACTCACGATCGGCACCAAGTGATCAATGTTCCAACCGCCGCGCACGAGTTGTCGAAGACACTCGCGGCCGCGGCCGACCCGGACTTCGCGGTGCGCATGCAGCGCTACTTCCCGCACGAGATCCGGGCCCTCGGGGTCGGCAACGCCGCCGTCGTCCAGATCGCCACCGACTACTTCCGTCACCGGCGCGACACCCCCGCGGCGACACGGCTGCTCCTCGCGGAGGAGCTGCTGGCGCACGCCGAGTACCACGAGGAGGTGCTCCTGGGCTTCGCGGTCCTGCACAAGGTCGCCAGGACCGGACTCGGCGAGGAGTTGCTGGACCGCTGCCGCCACTGGCTGGAGTCGTACGTGTCCAACTGGGCGCAGTGCGACGACATGTGCCTGAAGCTGCTGTACCCGTTCTTCCTCGGGCACCTGGAGCTGATCCCGCGGACCCGGAGCTGGGCCGGGTCCGCCTCCCCGTGGGCCAGACGCGCCGCGAACGTGGCCGTCGTGAAGTTCGTCCGGCGCAAGGTGGGCCGGACGGTCTTCGAGCTGCCGCTGGCGCACGTCCTCGGCAACTGCGTCCGCCTGATGCACGACGACGACGCCTATGTGCAGAAGGGCTCCGGCTGGCTGCTCAAGGTCACCGCCGAGGCCCACCCCGACGAGGTGGCCGAGTTCCTGCGCACCTGGCACACCGAGATGCCCCGCGACACGTTCCGGTACGCGGTGGAGAAGATGGACCCGCGGCTGCGCCGGTCCTTGATGGCACTGGGACAGGGGTGACGCGATGAACGAGAGGGGCCGCTACGCCCACCGGCGGGGTATCCACTGCGAGTCGGCCTGCCAATGCGCCGTCCTCGCGGCCGGCGGCTACGACGTCGACGAGGAAATCGTGTTCGGGCTGGACGGAGGTTTCGGCTTCTCGTTCTTCCCGGCGAACGGCAACGCGCCGGACATCGTCGTCGGCAAGCAGGCGATCATGCCGCTCCGGGCGGCACGGCTGATGGGCGTCGAGGTCGCCACGCACACGCCGAAGTCCGGTGACGGCCTGGCCAAGCTGCTCGCATCGGCACCGGCCGTCATGACCCGGGTGGACCTCGGCCTGCTTCCCTACTGGGGTCTGGAGGGACGCACCTCCTTCGGCGGGTACTTCGTCAACGTGGTCCGCCCTCTCGGCGCCGACGCGTTCGAGGTGTCGGATCCGGCGTTCGACGAACCCGTCACCGTGAGCACAGCCGAGCTGCAGGCGGCCCGGTCCAGCCGCAACTCGCCGCCGCTGAACCCGGACTGGAAGGTGTACGTCTTCGGCGCGCCCCGGCGAACTCCGCAGCTGGACCGCGTCGGTCCGGTGGCGGTCCGCACCCTGTGCCGCGAGATCCTCAAGCCGGGCAGCCGGAACCTGGGCATCCCCGGGATGAAGCTGCTGGCCACGACGGCGGCGTCATGGCCGCAGTCCAAGCACGGCGAGGTCGAGGACGTGGACCTGGCCGGCCACGTGGTGCGGACCGACGCGCTGGCCCGTCAACTGCTGCACCTGGGGCGGCAGATCGAGTCCTTCGGCACCGGTGGCGGGCTGTTCCGTCCGATGATCGGCCGATATCTGGCGAGGGTCGCCGACAGCACCGGCGACACGCGCTACGCCGACGCGGCCGGCCAGTTCCTCGACAGCGGCCGGCTCTGGTCCAACCTGGGATCCGCGCTGCTGGCAGCAGGGGCCGCCACCGCACGCGACGACCTCAAAACGCTGGTGGACGCCGTGGCGGTCACGGCGCGGTCCGCGATGGACGTCGAGAAGCGGGCGCTCACCGCGCTCACCACCCTGTAGACGCGAGGTCGAGACATGCCCACCGAGGACGAGACCGTACTGCTCCAGGGTCCCCGACGCTGGAACGAACACGCCCGTGGGCGCCGGGCGCAGGGCCCCTTCCGGCCCGATCTGCGCAAGGCGATGCTGCACGGCGCCGACCTTCAGGGCGCCGAACTCGCCGACGCGGACTTCACCGACGCCGTGCTGACCGAGTCGTATCTGATCTCCGCGGACCTCAGGGGCGCGAATCTCGAAGGCGCCGATCTGTGCGAGGCGTACCTCATCCTCGCCGAGCTGAACGGCTGCCGCCTCGTGGGCGCGAACCTGGACGGCGCGGACCTCAGCGGTGCCGATCTGACCGGCGCGGTCCTCGACGCGGGCTTCCGGCGATCCTCCGTGATCTCGGACTACCTCACGATCTGGCCATAGCGAAAGGAGCTCCTCATGATCGTTCTGGGCTACAACGGATTCGGCAAGTCTGCGGAAATCTTCGGACGCCTCTTTCGCGCCACCGGCATCGACCGTCACCTGCTGTACGGCCATGACTCGTCCGCCGCGCTCGTCATCGACGGGAAGCTGGTCGCCGCCGTCGAGGAGGAGCGGCTCAACCGGGAGAAGAAGACGTCGAGCTTCCCGGTCAACGCGATGCGCTGGTGCCTGGATTCGGCCGGCATATCCTTTGACGACGTCGACACCTACGCCTTCTCCTGGCAGTTCTCGCAGGACGTGCTGAACAAGATGATCGCCGAGATCACCGAAGACCGCGCGGCGTCCGTCGAGCAGAAGTTCGCGCGCTTGCGGCGTCTGGCGGAAACCCACGAGGCGATGTTCAGTGAGACCGCGACCGAGGCCGACTTCCTCGAGCACACGGGCCACAGGCTGAGCCCTGAAAAGCTGGTCCGGGTCCCGCACCACATCGCGCATCTGATGACGGGATACCACCTCTCGGGCGGCTCAGACGCGGCATTCCTGGTCAGCGACGGTCGCGCCGAATGGCTGTCGTCGATCATGGGTGAGGTGCGCGAGGGCGAGGTGAAGATCTTCGACGACATGACCATCGACTCGCGGCACTCACTGGCGATGCTCTTCTCCGTGGTGACGCGCTACCTCGGATTCGTCCCGAACAACGACGAGTACAAGGTGATGGGGCTGGCCGGCTATGGCCCGCCGCCCGAGCCGAACCCGTTCCTCGAGCACGTGGTCGAGATGTGCCCCGACGGCACCTACAAGATTCCCTATCCGGCGAACGCCGTGCCCGCCTATTACGAGCTCTTCGACCGCATCTTCGGCGGACATGCCGATGGCCGGGAAGAGTTCGACTACCGGGTCCGCGTGGCCAGTGCGGCCCAGCACATGCTGGAGACGGTGACCGCCGGCCAGATCCGGACGCTCGAAGCCCGGAGCGACCTGCCGCGCGTGATCTTCGAGGGCGGACTCGCCCTGAACTGCGTCAACAACAGCAAACTGCTGGAGCGTTCACGCTTCACCGGGATGGACGTCAGCTTCGGTGCCAGCGACGTCGGCGTGGCCATCGGCGCGGCGCTGTTCGCCGGCGGCCGGGCCGGCACACCGCCCCGGGTCGGCCCGTCGCCGTACCTGGGCCCGAGCTACGACGGCCAGGAGATCCGGGCTGCCCTCCAGCAGTACGCCGACCAGGTCGTCTGGCGGGAGCTGGACCCCGCGGACGTGCCGCGGGAGGCCGCCACCCTGATGCAGGAGCGATGCGTCATCGGGTGGTTCCAGGGGCGTATGGAGTACGGCCCGCGCGCCCTGGGCAACCGCAGCATCCTGGCCAACCCGAAGTTCCCCGACATCAAGGACATCATCAACGAACGCATCAAGCACCGCGAGCAGTTCCGGCCCTTCGCCCCCGTGGTCCTGGAGCACCTGGCGCCCGATGTCTTCGAACTCGGCAAGAAGACGTCCTCGCCCTACATGACCTTCGTGGTACCGGTGCGACCCGAGTACCAGGAGAAGATCCAGGGCGCGTGCCACGTCGACGCCACCTCACGGATCCAGACGGTCACCGAGCAGAGCAACCCCCTGCTCGCCGAACTGCTGCGGGAGTTCACGGAGCTGACCGGGATTCCCTGCCTGATCAACACCTCGTTCAACGTCGCCGGCGAACCCATCGTCTGCTCGCCCACGGACGCCCTGTCCTGCTTCCTCAAGACCGAGATGGATCACCTGTTCCTCGGCAACTTCCTGGTTTCGCGAATCTGAACGAAGAAGTCTCCCTGATTCCGGCGTCCGCAATCGCACTTCAGGGGGTTGCGCTACGCTCTACGCGAAGGAAGGGAGACGAGAACAAGTGTCGCTTTTAGAAGAAGATCCGTACGTCGGCAACCATTGCGAGTCGACCACCCTCGTGAATCTCCTGCGGCAGCGAGAGGTGGACCTGTCGGAGTCGCTCATCTTCGGGCTCGCCGGTGGTTTGTCGTTCATCTACTGGCGGACGAAACAGATGCCGACCCCGTTCGTCGGCGGCCGTATCAAGCCCGACACGCTGTCCGAGAATCTCGCGAATACACTGAAGCTGAGGCTGTCCGTTCACGAGACGTCGTCGGTGAAGCGGGCGAAGGAACATCTGCTGGCCGAGCTTGAATCCGGAACCATTGTGGGCCTCAAGCTCGACCGCTACTTCCTCGACTACTCCACCGACGACTTCCGGTTCGCGGCCCACTACGTCGCCTGCGTCGGCTACGACGACGACCGTTTCGCTCTGGTCGAAACCCAGCCGCTCGGTCTGCAGTGGGCCTCCGGGGAATCCCTCGAGACAGCGCGGAACGCCCGGGGCCCGATGAGTTCCCGCAATCGCGCCTTCACTCTCGATCTCCCCAAGAGCGGCCTTCCTGATCTGGGGAAAGCCGCACGCAAAGGCATCAGGAAGGCGGCGGAGGAATTCTTGAACCCGCCGATCTCCAACTTCGGATACAAGGGCATGAACAAGGTCGCCGACCTGATGCCGCTGTGGCTCGACGACCTCGACTCGCCCGCCGACAGCCTGCCCGAGATCTGCACGATCATGGAGGACGCGGGAACCGGCGGGGGCCTGTTCCGCACGATGTGGGCGGAGTTCCTGGCGGAGACCGCCGATATTACTGGCACCGGCGAATACCAGGAGGTCTCGGACGCCTACCGCGAGGTGTCGAAGAAGTGGACCGAGGTGGCCGGACTTCTGCACGAGGCGGGAGTCGCATCGTCACGGGAATCCCTCCACAGTGCGTCAAAACTCGTACATGAGGCCGCAGACAAGGAGCAGCTCCTGATGCAGCGTCTTCTGGAACTGTCGAGCTGAGACGGGGGTTACCGGGAGAGGCACAGAGTCAAAGAGGGGGGGGCGAGCGGATCGCCGTCGTACCCGACGACGAGACATTCCGCGGCCGGCGGCCCCCGGGCGAGCACCACGAGCCGGGCCAGGACCGTCGCCCCCGACGGCAGTCCGGCCGGGCGCTCCGTATGTCTGAGTGGGGAGAAGCACCAGGTCCGGTAGGCGCGTTCGATCCGTTCCCCGGCCACCGTTGCCGCGCTGTTGTCCCGTCGCGTGAGCGGCTGCCCCAGGTGGTCCGATGGCACGGCAGCGGGGCAAGATGCGGCGGTATGGAAGAACTCGAGGTCGAGCGTGTCAATGACGTTGCTCTCACTGCGGTGCAGGCTCTGTTGGGGTTGATCTCCTCCGACGTGGTCGCAGTGGCGGCCGAGGAGGAAAGAGTTGTCCTTCTGGGTACGTCGCCATACCGCCGAAGTCGACGAAGACATCGACGATGCGATCGCTGATCTGGAAGCGCAGCTCCATCTGGACCATCCGCTGATCGAACCACGCGTCATGGTGGGAAAGCCGGCAGCGGCCGGCATGAGGCCCAACGAGCGCATGATCTATTGGGCCAAGTCCTAGGCCTGCCGCTCGCACAGTACGGAGATTGTGCAAACGCCGCGCGGGTGGGTACTTGCGTGCGGCGGCCCGTCGACGACGGGCGTCTGAGCGGTGCGAGTGTGCGGAGTGGGGCGATCGAGGTGGCAATGCGCGCGGTGCGGGGCGTCCGGGCTTTCCGGGGCTGTGCCCGGATCCTGGCCGGCCGCTACCGTCTGGATGCGTTGATCGGTTCGGGTGGGGCGGCTGACGTGTACCGCGGTTTCGACCTGCGACTGCGACGGCCGGTCGCCGTGAAGATGTTCCGCAGCGGTACCGGCTTCGACACGGAGGAGGCCTTCCGCAGCGAAGCCGAGATTCTTGCCCGATTGCAGCACCCAGGACTGGTGACCGCTTTCGACGTCGGACACCAGGACGGCGACGCCTTCCTGGTCATGCAGCTGATCGACGGGCGCACCCTGAAATCCCGCATCGCCGAGGGCCCCCTGTCGTGCGAAGCTGCGGCCGCACTCGGCGCCGCATTGACGGAAGCGCTGGCACACACCCACGAGATGGGGATCGTCCACCGGGATGTCAAACCGTCCAACATCATTCTCGACTCCTCCGGCAACCCCCATCTCACGGACTTCGGCATCTCCCGGCTGCTGGACGCGACCATCCGCACCGCCACCGGAACCCTGACCGGCACGGCGGCCTACCTCTCTCCCGAACAGGTGCTGGGCCGGCCCGTCGGCCGGCCCGCCGACATCTACGCCCTCGGCCTGGTCCTCCTCGAAAGCCTCACCGGTCGACTCGAATACGACGGCGGCCCTCTCGAGGCCGCCATAGCGCGCCTACACCGCCGGCCTGCCCTCCCGGACTCTCTGCCCGACGGCTTCGCCGGTCTTCTGCAGGACATGACCAGTCTGGAGGAACAGGATCGCCCCACGGCGCGTGACTGCGTCCAAGCCCTGATCCGTCTCGCCGGATCGAGCACGGCACGCTCTGCTGCATCCGTCGCCCGGCCGGCGCTCCGCGTCGTACCTCCCACAGCCGCAGAACCCGCGGACAGCACACACCGGAACCTGTCGCCCGCCGCGAAGGTGCCGTCCACCTCCAGCGTCTCGACGGGGCTCCCCGAGGGCGTCCCTCGCTCCGCCTCCACACGCGGCCGCCTCCGAGCGCGCGGGGCGGCGGCTGCGCTGGCAGCCCTTGTCGCCGCCGGCCTGGTCGTCACCGACGGCTTTTCACACCACGACACCGCAGGCGAAGCGGCCCCGTCCGCCCCTGATCCGGTCGCCCCTTCCGCACCCCCGGACAGCGCGGCTCACCACGACGACACGCCTTCCGCGTCGACCGCCCCGCCCTCGCGCAGCCCCTCCGTCTCCGCCCAGCCGCTGAGCGATGCCCTTCCAACGCCCCACGATCATCAGCCCCTTGACAGCTCACCGCCCGCCACGCACCCCACGGGCAAGGCAGTGGGGAATGGCGGAGCAAAACACCTCGCCCAGCCACCAGGACAAGCACGAATGAATCAGAAGGGACGGAATCCCGGCTCACACTGACCGGGCGTTCGCCGTGGTGGACGACCGTGACGTGGTGGTCGGGCCCAGGGGTCTCGAGTTCGTCGACAACGGCGACGGCCGGGTCCTCGGCGCTGATCCAGGAGCGGCCGGTTCGTACGCCGGGTCGGAGCAGGGCCGGTGGGCTCAGGTAGACCCAGTCGGCCTCGGCGTGGGACTGGCAGGTTCGCAGCTGAGCGATTCCGCTAAGAAGCCGGCGTCGTGGAGCTGATCACCCGGCTGGTCGCACGGGGGCTCGGCATCGCGCTGCTGCCGTCGGCGTTCATCCGGCCGCGGGCCGCCGACAACCCCGACCTGGCGTTGATCCCGGTGGTCGACGGGCCGCGCCGGACCGAGTACCTGGTGTGGAACCGCTTCAACCCCGGCCCGGCCACCCGGGCGATGCTCGATGTCCTCGGGGTCTGAGCGGCGTCAGGAGTGTCCTGATCCGAGACGGCTCATCGAGTTGGCCTCGGCTCCTCCCGCCTGCCGCGGCGTGCTCAGGCTCGGGTCGGCAGTCACTGGATCAAGAACTCCAGCTCGGGTCGGTCCCAGGCCACGGCGGGCGGGTTCGCGGAGACGGTCCCGGTGAGCAGCGCGCCCACGCTGCGGTAGAAGCCCTCGGCAGGAGGATGCGACACCACCCGGACACGGTCCAGCCCAGCCGCGCACGCCTCGGACTTCATGTGCGCGACGAGCAGCCGCCCGATGCCGCGGCCCTGCATCCCGTTCTCGACGAAGAGCAAATCCAGCTCCGGCGGCATGAGGACCAACGAGTAGAAACCGAGCACCCGGCCCGTCGAATCGTCGGCGTCGACGGCCACGAAGACCCGATGCGTCTCGACGTAGTCGGGCCCGACGCGGTAATCCGCGACCATCCCCGCGTACTGACCCTCATAGGCACGCGAGCCGCGCACGAGTCGCGTGAGCCGCTTGACGTCCCGGGCGACCGCCCGGCGTATGAGGATCTCGCCACGCATGGATGTACTGCCCAACTGCATATGGAGCATCTTACGCATCCCGCTACGACGTGGCGCGGCTGTCCCGGGGAGCGTGCGCCTCACGTAAGCTACCGCTCGGTAATTTTCAGGGGGAGTTCTCGTCCGGGGAACTCTGGGCCCGCGTGACGGTCGACCAGCCGTGCATCCGCGGGCCCTCGACGTAGGACGTGTATGCATCACCGAATGACGCGGCACACCGTCGCGTTTCTGATGGCCTTGGCAGTGCTGTTCGGTCCGGGCCTGGGGGAGAAAACCGCTGCCGCGGCCGAGGGCATCGAGAAGCGTCAGGCGGCCGTCAGCGCCGCCGAGAAGCTCGCCGGAATCGTCAGGGCGGCAGCCAAGTACTCCGGGTGCGGCGGCAAACCGCTGCTCGAAAAGCCCGCCTGCTACCGGGAGTTCGCCGACAAGGCGATCCGGGTCGGCGCCGGCGTGGGGGTGGCCGCGTACGCCATCCACTACCTGCACAAGGACAACACCCAGCACTTCGCCAACCTCCGCAAAGAGCTCGCCGGGTTCGAGGAGCTGAAGGAGGCGGTCAAGCAGGACCCCGCCGCCATCACCGACCCGGCCCTGCGGGCCAAGGCGGAGAAGAAGATCCGCGCCGCCTACGCCGCCGCGCAGGCGGACGTCGACCACCGGCTCGCGAAAGTCAACGAGACCATCCAGACCGTGGTGGCACTGGCCGAGGTCACCGTCGCGTTCCTGCAGATCATCTTCGCGCTGGCCGCGCTCGTCGGCGACCCGGAGTTCCAGAAGGCGGCGACCAGTATCAGGACCGGCCTCGAGGGCATGGGCAAGGACCTCGACAAGATCAACGCCGGCCTGAGCCAGATGAGTCACGCCCTCGACGACATGAACGACTCGCTGGGCGAGGTGAACGGCGCGCTGGACCAGATGAACCGGGGGATCGGCCGCGCCAACAAGGGCATGGACGAGATGAACCGGGGCATCGGCCAGGCCAACAAGGGCATGGACGAGCTCAACAGGCACGTGCCTGGCATCAAGAAGGGCGCCGAGAAGCTCAAGGAGCTGCCCGGCATCGAGTTCGACTTCTCGCACCTCAAGGACACCTGGGGCCCCGGGACCTCCGGGCTCGACGCCGACGAGCAGCAGCGCCGTATGGGACTGCTGCTGGACCTGCTGCCCGGCATCGGCGACGGCAAGGGCATCGTCGAGGCTGTCACGGGCAAGGACCTCGCCACCGACGAGGAACTGAGCGGCTTCGACCGGGCCACGGGCGCGCTGGTGGTGCTGCGCTGGCTCAAGACGGGCAAGAAGGCCCTCGGCGCCGACGACGTACGGACCGCCCGCAAGGCCAAGTGCGTCGCCGGAAGCGTCACCGGCAACAGCTTCCCGCCCGGGACCCTGGTCCTCATGGGCGACGGGGCCAGCACGCCGATCGAGCGCGTGCGCGAAGGAGACGAGGTGCTGGCCACCGATCCCGCAACCGGCTCCACCCGGGCCGAGCCGGTGACCGACCTGATCACGGGAACGGGGGAGAAGCGCCTGGTCACCCTCGTCGTGGACACCGACGGTGCTGCGGGGGAGGGCACGGACACGATCACGGCGACGGACCGCCACCCGTTCTGGACGCCGGGCCCGGCACTGTGGACCGATGCCGTCGACCTCACCGCGGGGACGGAGCTGCGCACCAGCACGGGCGCAGAGGTGGAGGTCATCGCGATCGCGACGCGCACCGTCGAGCAGACGGTCCACAACCTCACCGTCGCCGGCACCCACACGTACTACGTGCTCGCCGGAAGCACGCCCGTCCTGGTCCACAATGCCAAGAAGAACAAGTGCAGCCTCGAGATCGACCACGTGGGCCAGGTCGACCAGGACTGGGTCACCAAGGGCGCTCACGTCAACATGAAGGACGGCATGGAAGTGGCGCTGCGCCCGGACGGCCAGGGCGGCATCCGGGGCGAGGCGATCCGGTTGAGGAACGGCACCGCCACGCAGAAGCAGGTCGACGCCGTCGTGGCGACGATCAAGTCCGACGCCAAGGTGCGCGCTGACATGATCAGGGTGACGAAGGGCGCCAAGGAGGTCTTCGAGTCCAGCGCCAAGGCCATGAAGGAAGGCCGCAACCCACAGTGGCGCTTCAGCAACGACCGCACGGCCGAACTGCAGGCCCTGATCGAAGCGATGGAGAGGATGTAGATGTCCGACCTCGACTTCTACGCCCACGTCGCCACCCGTGGCGATGTGTTGGGCGTGGGCATGGGCGCGCAGCCCGCCCAGTGGGAGACCAAGCTCGGCGCCGGCTTCCTCGACACCGAGGACGGCAGCCTGCTGCGCCGGGACTACGGGCTCGTGGAGCTCTCGTTCCAGGAGGAGGACCGCGCCTGGCCCTGCTTCGGAGTGAGCGTGCAGGTGCACCGATTGCGGTGGGACACCGAGTCCTCCGTCCCGGCGGCCCTGCGCGACGCGTACGGCCCCTTCGCCTGCTCGACACGCTTCGAGGACCTGGCCGCTGCGATCACAGGGCTCGGCTGCACGCTCGAACCCGAGCCCGACGAGGACGGCACG